>JAQBPZ010000207.1 GCA_028287225.1 Gemmatimonadota bacterium | reverse complement strand
GGCCGTGCCCGCGGTGGCCGGCACGTCGCGAAGCTGCGGCTGCGCCAGGCTGTCCTGGCCGGCCAGCGCGAGATCCCGGTTGAGCGCCGTGTCGCGGGCGAGCGTGCTGTCGGACTTGCTGTCCTTCACCGTGCACGCCCCCAGCAGGAACGTGGCGGCCAGGGCGAGCGGCGCGGACAGCTGACGGATATGTTTCGTCATGGACGACCTCCGAAAGGGGGGTACACCGTTCGCGGTGGGCAAGCGGCGAAGGTGCTATACAGCAACAACTTAACAGCAGCGCTCGCTGCTGCATAGAGGATTGGCTCGATGTCGGTCGTACCCGCCATGCGCCGCCTGGTGCCGTACTACCGGCCCTACCGACGGATGCTCGCCGCCGGGCTCGCCCTGGTCGTCGTCTCCTCCGCGATCGGCGCCGTGATCCCGTGGCTCCTGCGGCAGGGGATCGACGACCTGATGGCGCGCGCCCCGGCGACGCGCATCGCATGGATCGCCGCGGGGATCGTCGCCGTGGCCCTCGTCGGCGGCGCGCTCCGCTTCTGGATGCGCGAGATCCTCAACGGGTTGAGCCGCTACATCGAGTACGACCTGCGCCAGGACCTCTTCGCGCACCTCACCACGCTCGATCCGGGCTACTTCGCGCGCACCCGCACCGGCGACATCATGGCGCGGCTGACGAACGACCTGGGCGCGGTCCGCCAGGCGGCGGGCCCGGCGATCATGTACCTGACCAACACGGTCTTCGGCGCGGCGTTCGCCCTGGTGTTCATGCTCCGCATCGACGTGACGCTCACGCTGATCGCGCTGCTGCCCATGGCCCTGCTTCCCGCGGTGATGATCGTCCTGGGCGGGCGGATCCACTCGCGCTTCGAGGCGGTGCAGGAGCATTTCAGCGCGCTCACGACGCAGGCGCAGGAGAACTTCGCCGGCGTGCGCGTGGTGCGCGCCTACCGGCAGGAGCAGGCGGAGATGGAGCGCTTCGCGGCGCTCAACGCCACGTACGTGGAGAAGAACATGCGCCTCGCGCGGCTCTACGGCGCCATGAACCCGCTCTTCGGGCTGCTCGCGGGGCTCAGCGTCGTCGTCGTGCTGGGACTGGGCGGACGGCTCGCGGTGAACGGCACGATCACGGTGGGCGCGTTCGTCGCCTTCGGCTTCTACCTCACCCTGCTCACCTGGCCGCTCATCGCCCTCGGCTGGGTCATCAACCTCTTCCAGCGCGGCGCCGCCTCCATGGCGCGGCTGCTGGAGATCCTCGACGCACGCGCCGAGGTGCAGTCGCCGGCAGTGCCGAAGGCGCTGCCACCCGCGACCTCCGGCCGGTCCATCGAGTTCCGGGGCGTGGGCTATCACTACCCGGTGCCCGAGGGCGGGACGGTGCGCTGGGTGCTGCGCGACGTCTCCTTCCGCGTGGAGCGGGGAGCGACGCTGGCCGTCGTCGGCGCCACGGGGAGCGGCAAGAGCGCGCTCATCGACCTCATCCCGCGGCTGAGCGACCCGCAGGAGGGCGAGGTGCTGATCGACGGGATCCCGGTGCGCGACCTCGCGCTCGACGCCCTCCGGCACGAGATCGGCTACGTGCAGCAGGAGAGCTTCCTCTTCAGCGACACGATCGCGGCCAACCTCGCCTACGGCGACGCGTCGCACGCTCTCGTGGACCACGCAACGGAGGACGAATCGGGGCCGGTGGAGTCGCGCGACCTGGGTACGCACGACGCCACGGTGCACCGCTGGGCGGCCGAAGTCGCGCAGCTCGACGAGACGGTGGAGTCCTTTCCGCACGGCTACGGCACGCTGCTCGGCGAGCGGGGCATCAACCTGAGTGGCGGCCAGAAGCAGCGCCTCGCGCTCTCGCGCGCCCTCGCGCGTCGTCCGCGCATCGTCCTGCTGGACGACGCCCTCTCGGCCGTGGACACGCACACCGAGGCCGAGATCCTGCGCGGCCTGCGCGGCGCGCTCGCGGGCCGCACGGCGGTGATCGCCTCGCACCGCATCAGCGCGGTGCGCGACGCGAGCTGGATCATCGTGCTCGACGGCGGATGCGTGGTGGAGCAGGGCACGCACGACACGCTCATCAACGCCGGCGGCCGCTATTCCGCGCTCCTCTCGCGGCAGCAGCTCGAGGAAGCGCTCCAGTAGCCCATCGGCTGGTATGTCAACTGCTTCAACGCAGAGGGCGCGGAGGGGAACGGCGAGGGCGCAGAGGAAGGCCGCTCAGACATGCCCCCTCTGTGACCTCTGTGACCTCTGTGACCTCTGTGACCTCTGTGTCCTCTGTGGTAAAACGCCCTTGAAGAGCATTTTACCACGGAGGACACAGAGGGCACGGAGGTGAAAATGCACTCCTCTGCGTCCTCGCTGTTCCCCTCGGCGCCCTCTGCGTTGAGGCGGTTCGCGGGAGCGTCGGCTGATGACCCCGGGCGCACGCCCCGCCATCTCTGGCGTTCGGCCCGGATTTTGGTAACTTCAGCGCATGCATCGTCTCGACCCTCCCGCGTCGCCCCCACTCGCGCCGCCCTCGCCCGCGTATGAGGCGCGACTGGCCGCGGTGGAGGCGCAACTGCGCCTGGCGTACGAGCGCATCGCCGAGCAGGAGGCGCGCGACGGGCTCAAGACGCAGTTCCTCGCGAACATCTCGCACGACCTGCGCACGCCCCTCACGGCGGTGATCACGCATGCCGAGATCCTGCGCGACGGGATCCTCGGCCCGCTCACGCCGCGGCAGCTCGAGAGCATCGCGGGCATCATCAATGGCGGGCGCCAGCTGCTCGGGCAGGTCGGCGAGATCCTCACGTATGCGCGCGGCGCGGCGGACCAGCTCTCCATCTCGTGCACGCACTTCGACCTGCGCGAGATCGTGCACCAGCTCGGCACGCTGAACGAGTCGCTCGTGAGCAAGAAGGGCCTCCAGCTCATCGCCGACATCCCCGGCGACCTCGAGCCGGTGTACGCGGACCGGGAGAAGGTCGCGCACATCATGGGCAACCTGCTGGGCAACGCGATCGACTTCACGCCGCAGGGCGGGCAGGTCTGGGTGCGCGCGCGGCGCGTGGAGACGTCCGCGGGCGCCGAGTGCGTCGTGGAGGTCGGGGACACGGGCATCGGGATCGACGCCGAGCATCACGACCTCGTGTTCCAGGAGTTCGCGCAGGTGGACTCGAGCGCCTCCCGTCCGCATCACGGCACGGGGCTCGGCCTCACCATCGCGCGGAAGCTGGTGGAGCTGCACAAGGGACGGATCTGGCTGGAGAGCGAGCTGGGCGCGGGCAGCCGCTTCTTCTTCACCATCCCGTATCCCAGCGCATGACGCCGGTGGAGTCGCCCCTGCCCCACGTCCTCCTCGCCGAGGACAATGAGCTGGTGTGCGGCGCGATGCGCGTGCTGTTCGAGGAGACGGGCCACCGCGTGACGACGGCTCCCTCGATCACCGCGACCGTCGACGTGGCGATGTCGGACACGGTGGACGTGCTGCTGCTGGATCTCGGCCTGGCCGACGGCGACGGGCTCGAGGTGCTGCACCGCCTGCGGGCGCGCGACGCGCTGCCGCGGGTGAGCGTCGCGCTCACCGGCC
>JAQBPZ010000202.1 GCA_028287225.1 Gemmatimonadota bacterium | reverse complement strand
GCGCCGCCGCGGAAGCCGAGCTGCGCGACGCGGATGCCGAGCTGACGCAGCACCAGGAAGCCGAGAACGAGGTCCGCCGGCTCGTCGCGGACGCCCGGGCGCAGGTGGAGCGCGCCGAGCGCGAGCTGCGCGCCCTGCAGGACCGCGCGCGCCGCGTGGAGCACGACCGCGAGCGCACCATGCGCGAGCTGGAGGAAGTGGCGCAGCGCAGCGATGCGCTCGCCCTGGAGCGCACGCAGCTCGAGGACGCGCTGGCGCTCGTGCAGGCGGAGCACGAGGCTTCCGAGTCCGCGGTCGAGGCGGCGCAGGAGGCCGCGGCGTCGGCCGCGAGCGAGCTGGAATCCGCGCGCGCGGCCGACCGCGAGATGCGCGAGCTGGAGTCGCTCGCGCGCGCGGAGCTCTTCCGCGCCGACGAGGCGCTCACCGCGCTCCAGGGCAAGGTGAACGCGCTCGAGCAGCTGGAGCGCGACCGCGTGGGCCTGGCCCCGGCGGCCTCGCGGCTGCTCCAGGACCGCGAGACCTTCGGTCAAGGTGCGATCCTCGGACCGCTCTCCGACTTCATCGGGGCCGACCAGGGCTCCGCCGTGCTGGTGGAGAAGTTCCTCGGCAACTCGGTGCACGCCATCCTCGTGCGCGATGCGGGAGTGGCGGACGCGGTGCGCGCCTGGCATGCCGACGCCAACCCCGGCCCCCTGCTGCTCCTGCCGGTGGACGCCATGGACGAGGCCAGCGCGGGCGAGCCCCTGCCCGATGCGCTCGCCCATCTCGTGAACGCCGCCCAGCCGGCGCGCGCGTGGGTGCGCAACCTCCTCGGTCACGTGCATGCGGTGGACGACGGCAGCGCATTCGTCGACGCGCGGGGCGCCGTGTGGCTGCCGGGCAGCACGGCGGGTCCCGGCCCGCTTCGCCGCCGGGCCGAGCTCGTGGAGCTCGGACAGCAGCTCACGGTGCTCGACGCCGCGCGGCAGCGCGCCTCGCGCGCCGCGGACGAGATGCGGGAATCCCTTGGCGCGAGCGAGCGTCGCGTGCTGGAAGCCACCGAGGCGTCGCAGCTCGCGCAGCAGCGCGCGCGCGCGGCGGCCGAGCATCGCTCGGAGCTCGCGCGGCGGGTGGCGCGCGCCACGAAGGAGGCGCAGGACGCGCTCGCCCTCGCGGAGCGGCTGGCCACGCGCAACGCGGAGCTCGTGGACCGCGGGTCAGTCCTCGATACCGACGCCCTCGGCCTCGCCGACCAGGCGACCGGGATCGAGGCCGCCATCGCCGAGGCGCGCGAGCGCGCCGCGGCCGCGGAGCATCAGCAGGAGGAAGCGCGCGAGCTGCGCACGAAGTGGCAGGTGGAGCAGGCGCAGGCGCGCGCCCGGGTGCAGATGGCGGTGGATCGCGAGCGGCGTCTCACCCAGGAAGTCGCGACCGCCACGCAGCGCCTGGCGCAGCTCCGCGAGGAGCTGGGCGAGCTCGCGCAGTCGGACAGCGTGCTGGCCGAGCAGATGGCGGCGTGGACGCTGGACCTCGAGACGCGCGAGGCCACCCTCTCGGATGGCGAGGAGAGCCTGAGCGAGGCCGAGGCGGCCGTGCGCACCGCCGACGAGACGCTCGCCGCCGCCGACCAGGCGCTGAACGAGGTGCGCCGGCGGTCGAGCGCGGTCAGTGACGAGCTGCACCACGCGGAGCTGCGCTTCACCGAGCTGTCCGGGCGGCGCGCCGCCATCCGCGAGCGCCTGGAGACCGAGTGGAAGCGGCCCCTGGACGAGATGCTCGCCGAGGTGCCGCCCCTCGACCTGGACGACGAGTCCCTGCGCGTGGAGGCCGAGGACCTGCGCAAGCAGCTCGAGCAGCTCGGGCCGGTCAACGCGCTGGCCATCGAGGAGCACGACGAGACGCTCAAGCGGCACGACTTCCTCGTCGCGCAGCGGACGGACCTCGCCGATGCCCGGGCGTCGCTGCTCCAGGCCATCAAGGAGATCGACGCGACGGCGCGCGAGCTGTTCCTGGCCACCTTCAACCAGGTGCGCGAGAACTTCCGCTCCATCTTCATGACGCTCTTCGGCGGCGGGGAGTGCGACCTGCGGCTGGAGAACCCCGACGCCCCGCTGGACTGCGACATCGAGATCCATGCGTCGCCGCGCGGCAAGAAGACGCAGCGCATCAGCATGCTCTCCAGCGGCGAGCGCGCGCTCGTCGCGCTGTCGCTGCTGTTCGGCATCTTCCTCACCAAGCCGAGCCCGTTCTGCCTGCTCGACGAGGTGGACGCCCCGCTGGACGACGCCAACGTCGGCCGCTTCGTGCGCATGCTCAACGAGTTCAAGACCCGCACGCAGTTCATCGTCATCACGCACAACCCGCGCACCACCACCGAGGCGGGCGACGCGGTCTACGGCGTGACGATGCAGGAGCCGGGCGTGTCGTCGCTGGTGAGCGTGCGGATGCGCGGCCGCAGCACCGACGGCGCCGCGAGCCCCGCGGCCATCCCGGCAACGGCGGAGGAGGAGGCCGCCGTGGCCGGCTGATGCCTGACGCCCCGCGGCCATGCGCCTGACGACGCTCGGCACCGGCACGGTGGCGCTGGACCCGGCGCGCGCGTGCGCCGGCCACTACGTGGAGGCGGGTGCGGTGCGGCTGCTGATGGACTGCGGCAGCGGCATCTGCCTCCGGCTGGCGCAGCACGGCGTGCCGTGGAGCGACATCACCCACGTGGCGTTCACGCACTTCCACACGGACCACATCAGCGACTACGCCACGCTCGTGCAGGCGTGGCGGTACGGGCAGCTGCCGCCCCGCAGCGCACCGCTGACGGTCGTGGGGCCGATCGGGACGCTGCGGCTGATCGACGGCATCGCCGCGATGCACGGCGACTGGGTGCGGGAGCCCGGCTTCCCCGTGCACGTGGTTGAGCTGGCGGCCGGCGCCGCGCACGACCTCGGCGACGGCGTCGTGATCTCCGCCGCCAGGGTGCCGCACACCGCCGAAAGCGTGGCCCTCTCGCTGACGCGCGGGGGGCGACGACTCGTGTACACGGGTGACATGAGCTACGATCCAATGGTGGCGGAATGGGCGCGCGGCGCCGACCTGCTGCTCTGCGAGTGCTCGCTCCCCGAGTCGATGGCGGTGCCCAGCCACCTGACCCCGGGGCAGGTCGGCGCGCTGGCCGCCGCGGCGCTCCCGCGCCACCTGGTCCTCACGCATTTCTATCCCCCCGTGCTGCAGACGGACGTCCGCGCCACCGTCGCCGCGCACTATGCCGGTCCGATCTCGCTCGCCGACGACGGATCAACGTTCGAGATCGAGGAAGGCTGATGCTGGTTGTCATGAATCACGACGCGACGGCGGAGCACGTCGCACGCGTCGTCGAGGTGATCGAGGAGATGGGCTACCAGGCGCGTCCCATGCCGGGCGCACAGCGCACGTCGGTCGGGCTGGTCGGCAACGACGGCAGGGTCGACGCCTCGCCGCTGGAGTCGCTGGCCGGCGTGGCCGAGGTCATCCACGTCACCAAGCCCTACAAGCAGGCCGCGCGCGAGTGGCGGCAGGAGAACACGCTGGTCACCATCGCGCCCGGCGTGGTGTTCGGCGGCCGCGAGATCCCGATCATCGCCGGGCCCTGCTCCGTGGAGAGCGAGCACCAGATCGTCCTCGCCGCGCAGCAGGTGCGCGCCGCCGGCGCCTCCGCGCTCCGCGGCGGGGCCTTCAAGCCGCGTAGCTCGCCCTACTCGTTCCAGGGGCTGGGCATGAAGGGGCTGGAGCTGCTGGCGCTCGCGCGACGCGAGACCGGGCTGCCCATCGTCACCGAAGCGCTCGACGAGGAAGGTGCGCACCGCGTGGCGGAGGTGGCCGACCTGATCCAGGTGGGCGCGCGCAACATGCAGAACTACGCCCTGCTCAAGACCATCGGCCGGCTCGGCAAGCCCGTGCTCCTGAAGCGCGGGATGGCGGCAACCATCGTGGACCTGCTCATGAGCGCGGAGTACCTGCTGGCCGAGGGCAACACCCAGGTCATCCTGTGCGAGCGCGGCATCCGGAGCTTCGATCCCTCCACCCGCAACCTGTTCGACCTCACCGCCATCCCGCTGGTGCAGAAGCTGTCGCACCTGCCCATCATCGCCGACCCGAGCCATGGCACCGGCCTGCGCGACAAGGTGCTGCCGATGGGGCGCGCGGCCATCGCGGCGGGCGCGGATGGGCTGATCGTGGAGGTGCACCCCAATCCGGACCGCGCGATGTCCGACGGCGGGCAGACGCTGTTCCCCGAGCAGTTCGAGCGCCTGGTCGTTGCGGCCCGCACCATCGCCGCGGCCATCGACCGCTCCATCACCCCCGGCTCCGGGACCCGGACGGCGGCGAACGGGTAGGACAAGGGCAACGCAACGCCGCTGGCATCATCCCTGACTGCCCTGACATGACCGCACGCACCGTCGCACGCTCCGCCTTCGTCCTCACGCTCGCCGCGGGGCTCCCCGCCCTGACGGCGCCCGCCGCCGCATCCGCGCAGGCCGCCCGCACGGTGAGCGCGCGAGCCGACCTGCTGGATCGCGCCGTCTCCGCGTGGGCAAAGGTGAAGACCGCCCGCGCCACGTTCGAGCAGTCGATCGTGAATCCGCTCACGGGCAACACGATGAAGACGTCGGGCGAATACCAGCAGCAGCGGCCGGGCAAGCTGTCCGTGCGCTTCGCCGACCCCGCCAGCGACCGTATCGTCGCCGACGGGCGGTACGTGTGGCTGTACCTGCCGAGCACCGCGCCGGGCCAGGTGATCCGCACGGACCTCGCCGGCGGCGGAACCGGCACGGTGGACCTCTCGGCGCAGTTCCTCACCGCGCCGCGCACCCGGTACACCGTCACCGAGACCGGGGCGTCCACCGTGAGCGGGCGTCCGACGCACGGCTACCTGCTGGTGCCGAAGACGCGGGCCGGCGCGCCTTTCACGAAGGCCGAGGTGCAGATCGACGACGCCGACGCGACGATCCGGCAGTTCACGGTGATCGAGAACAGCGGGCTCGAGCGCACGGTGCGCCTGACCGCGTTCAGGACGAACGTCCCGGTCCAGTCCTCCGCCTTCGTGTTCACGCCGCCAGCCGGGACGCGCATCGTCGCGCACTGAGCGGCGTACGCATGATTGACGCGCGAATCATCATTCGCGCCTGAGCGACCGCGGGGCACCGGCGTCGAGTTACCGGGTGGCGTCCATCTTGCGCTTCGGTCCGCTGACCGGAGGTGAGATGCACGTCGCCCGGAAGCTTGATTCGATCCGCACGCTCGAGACGGAGCGCGGGAGCACGGCCATCGCCTACAATCCGGGGACGATGACCGACCCGCTCCCCGCGGTGGAGCGCGCCATGGCCGCCTTCCGGCGCCGGGTCCGCGGCCGACCCCTCATGGCGTACGAGAAGTGCCGGGAGGTCCTGCACGACATGCGCGTCGTGGCCTCCGAGGTGTTCGGTGGGACGCCCGAGGGATGGGCGATGGCCGACGGCCACACCGCGACGGTGGACCGGATCGCCGACTCCCTGGCCGAGCACTTCGGCCGCGTCGCCACCGTGGTGAGCACCGACAGCGAGCACGTGGGCGGCATCGGGGCCTTCAGCGCGGACAAGCGATTCGTGGTGCGGCAGGTGCCCCCCGAGCAGCTCGCGGACACCGCCGCGGACATCTACTTCCTGTCGCACGTCACGTACGACACGAACCACGACAACTCGGACGTCATCCGCGCGCTCACGCGCCGCGCCGACGATCCCATCGTCATCATCGACGGGAACCAGGCGGTGGGCCAGATCGATGTGGACGTCGCCGCGCTCGGCTGCCACGTCTACATCACGAGCTCCCACAAGTGGCTCGGCGGCCCGCACGGCGGCGGGCTGCTGTACCTGCGGAGCGACGTCGTGGAGCAGTGGCCCTCTCCCTTCCGCGCCGGCGATCCGCTCGTCCCCGACCTCCCCATCGGCCGGTGGGAGCCGCGCGGCGGACAGGACTTCTCGCGCGTGGCCGGCATCGCGGCCGCAGTGCGCGCGTACCAGGTGCACGCCACGTCGGGCCGGCCGATCCGCGAGCAGTTCATCCAGGCGCTGCAGCGCGCGCTCGGCGACCGCGTGCACCCCATCACCGCGTCCACCGCGGAAGGCCGGGTCGTGGCCTTCGAGCTGGTGGGCATCGACGTGTATCCGGTGTATCGCGAGCTCGCCGAGCGTGGCCTCAGCATCAAGTGCATCAAGAAGCCGGGCAAGCGCGCGGAGTCCGGCGACGGCTGCCTGGAAGTGCTCCGCGTCGGCTTTCCCTGGTGGACCGACGCCGAGCAGGTCGACGATGCCGTCGCGATCCTCACCGAGGTCGTGGATGGCGTGACGCCGGCGTCGGTATCCGCGTCGGGGCGACGCCGGCGCTGGCGTGGCCGGTCGCTAGGCGGCCCGCCGGCGCCGGCCACCGTTCCGGAAGCGGCGCCCGTCGCCGCGGGAGGCGATGCGTGAGCGTCCTCGTGCTCGGTGCCGACGGCTACCTCGGCTGGGCCCTGCTGTGCAGGCTCGCCGTGAGCCTGGACGAGCCGCTCATCGCGGTGGACGACCTCTCGAAGCGCGAGCGCGTGAGCATGCAGGGCTCCGACAGCGTCATCCCGATCCTGCCGTTCGACGAGCGCATGGCGCTGCTCCGCGCTGTCACGGGGCGCAGCGACCTCACCGGCGTGCAGGCAGGCGTCGTGGACTGCGTGGACGAGCTGGTGCGCGACCATGCGCCGCGCGCCCTCGTGCACCTCGCACAGATCCCCTCGGCACCATACTCCATGTCGTCGTTCGCGAAGGCGCGGGAGACGATCGAGAACAACGAGGTGGGCAACATGGCGGTGCTCTACGCCATCCGCGAGCATGCGCCGCGCGCCCACCTGGTGAAGATGGGGAGCATGGGGGAGTACGCAGCCTGCGGCGTGCCGCTCGGCGAGGGCTACGTGAACGCCATCCTCGACGGCGAGGAGACGAGCTGCCCCATCCCCTTTCCGCGCGCGGCCGACGACGTCTACCACATCACGAAGATCAACGACACGAACTTCATCGCCATGGCGTGCCGCATGTGGGGGCTCGCCTCCACCGACGTGATGCAGAGCATCGTGTACGGCACGCGCACCGCACTGTGGCGGAAGGACCCGCGCCTGGCCACCCGCTTCGACTGCGATCCGGTGTTCGGCTCGGTGCTCAACCGCTTCGTGGCGCAGGCGGTGAGTGGCATCCCGCTCACGGTCCACGGCGGCGGCACGGCATCCACGGGGCTCATCTCGCTGGCCGACTCCGTCTCGGCGCTGGCGCACTGGCTCGCGAACCCCGCGGGCGTGGGCGAGCACCGCGTCATCAATCAGGCGACGGAGACGCGCATCAGCGTCCTCGACATCGCGCGGATGGTGCAGCGCGCCGGCGCCGAGCGCGGGTTGGACGTGCAGCTCAACCTGACGCTGGATCCGCGGCACGAGCGCGACCGCCCGTCACGTGCCGGCCCGGCGAAGAACCTCCGCCTCCGCGAGAGCGCCATCCCCACCATCCCGCTGGAGCAGGGCGTACGCTACCTGCTCACTGATCTGATGGAGCACGCCGGCCGTCTCTCCTCGGCCGGCATGACGCCGGAGGTGGACTGGAAGAGCGGGGAGGCGGTGGAGGCGGTGGGGTGAGCGTGCACTGCCACAACTGACGTACCGTGCAGCAGCCCCGAGGCGAGCCCGCCGCGGCGACCGCGGGCCTGCAGGGCGCCGATGCATCCCGCCGAGCCCCCCGGCACCTCGTCCATGGTACGGTAGCTGTGGCAGTTCCCCGTTGCAGCCGTTCAGCCGACGGGCTTCTGAATGACCAGCGGCCGCTCGATCTCCACCGTGTAGCCGTCGCGGCTCAACAGGTTCGTCAGCACCTTGGCCGCGCTCTCGTCCGCGTGGCGCAGGATGCCGGACTGCCGGGCCGCCTCCTCCAGCTGCGAACGGATGCGCCGCTGGATCAGGTCGCGGTCCTCGGGGGTGAACGGGTTGAGCAGGCCGGCGCGCTCGTCGTAGGTCGTCACGTTCAGCACCTCCACGCTCAGGATCTGCGCCGGGCGCAGCGCGATCACGATGTGCCGTGCCGCCGAGTCGATGCGGACGTCCGCGGCGCCCGCCTGGAGGTCGATGCCCGCGCCGACGCGGCCCGTCACCACGAGCAGCACGCGCTTGGTGGAGAGCAGGTGCCGCTGCTCGTAGATCACCACGTCGCGCAGCGTCATCTCCGTGGCCACGAGCTTGGCGACCTCGCGCAGCTGCTCCACCACCACCTGCTGCGTGATCACCGGTGCGGCCGACCGGCCGAACCCGCCGATCGCCCCGGAGGCCCTCCGCAGGACGAGCGCCCCCGCGCCCACGGCGACCACCAGCGTAACGACGACGAGCCCCCAGGTCACGACGCGCCGAGCACCGGCGCCCTCCCCGGTCACGTGCCCTTCACGCGGCCCACGAGGTCACGCTGGGAGGTCACGCCGCGCAGGAGCTCCGTCGCGCGCGCCAGGGTGGCGTCGTCGCGCAGCGTGCGGCTGAACTCCGCGCGCGGGCCGAACACGTAGCGCGCCACCTGCGTGGACAGCGCCCGCGTCACGAGCGACGAGGCGGAGTCGTACACCGCGCGCGGCACCACCACCTTGCGGGCGGTGAGGCGCCGGAACAGCTCGTCCCGCATCTCGGGCGTCACCGCGAACTCCGGCGTCGTGACCGCGCGCGACGACTTCAGCGACAGCGCGTAGTCCACGATCGCGTCGCGGAACTGCGGCACGTGCGCGCCCAGCGCCGACTGCAGCGCCTTTTCCGCGGGAGTCGCGACGCGCTCGGCCACCTCCACATCCGGCACGATGCCGCCGCCGCCCAGCACGGTGCGGCCGGCATCGGTCCGGAACCGCGGACGCGCCGCCTTCGACGTGTCCGCCGGCGCCGCGTCCCCCTCCTCGCCGTTGGCTCCGGACGGGTGCGGCCGGTTGATGCTGCGCCCGCTCGGCGTGTACCACAACGCGGTCGTGAGCTTCACGGCGCCGTCCGTGCCGAGCCGGAACACCTGCTGTGCGCTCCCCTTGCCGTACGTCGCCGTGCCCACGATGACCGCGCGGTCGTGATCCTGCAGCGCGCCGGCGACGATCTCGCTCGCGGAGGCGCTGCCGCTGTCGGTGAGCACCACGAGCGGCATGTCCGCGTAGCGCTGCGGCGCGCGGTCGGCGAACGCCGCGTTGTCGCGCGGCGCGCGCCCGCGCGTCGCGACGATCGGCTGGCCGGCGTCCAGGAACAGGTCGGCCACGCCGACGCCCTGGTCCAGCAGTCCGCCGGGATTGTTGCGCAGGTCCAGCACGAGCGAGCGCGCACCGGCGCTGCGCAGCGAGTCGATGGCACGGGAGAGGTCCGCGGCGGCCGCGGCGCTGAACACCGTGAGGTCCACGTATCCCGTGCTGCTCCCCGGCAGCATGAGCGCGTGCTGCACCGGGTTCACCTCGATCTGCGAGCGCACGAGCGTGAAGGGCAGCTTCTCCGCGAGGCCCGGGCGCTCCACCGCCACGCGCACCGTGGAGCCCGCGGCCCCGCGCAGCGACTTGCTCGCCTCCTCCGACGTGAGGCCGGCGGTCGCCTTCCCGTCGATCTCCACGATGCGGTCGCCGGTGACGATGCCGGCACGCTCGGCCGGCGTCCCCGGCAGCGTGCCCACCACGGTGATGCCGCTGTCGCGCACGTCCATCTGGATGCCGACGCCGGCGTAGTGCCCGCTCGTGCTCTCGTTCAGCCGGTCCAGGCGCTTCGCGTCCAGGAAGACCGAATGCGGATCGTGGAGCTCGCCGAGCACGCCCGACACCGCGTGGCGGTAGAGCAGCGTGTCGGCGAGCGTATCGACGTAGTCGCGCCGGAGATGATCGAGCACCTCGTTGAACAGCCGCGCCTGTGACGCTGTATCGCGCGGCGGGGCCCCTCCCCCGCGCTCCATCAGCCAGCCGCCCGACACCAGGGCGCTGGAGAGCACGGCGGCAACGAGGACTCCTCTATGCTTCATCTTGGGCTCCCATGAGTGCGAACGACCTACAAGTCCCCGATCACCCGGCGAAAGTTCCGGGCCACGCCGAGTCCACCGCCGCCAGCACGCGCGCCGTGACGGCGGCTTCACTGCCCTCCGCCGCGACGGTGACGATGGGGCCGCATTCCGGATGATCCGCCTGCCACGCCGGCTGCACGAAGCGGTCGAAGGCGGCCCCGACCCGTCCATGGAAGTCCAGGCCCATCGACTCCATGCGGTCATGCGCCGTCGCGCGGCGGCCGGCGCGCGCGAGCCCCTCCGCCACCGGGAAGGTCAACAGGAGCGTCAGGTCCGGCACCAGTCCCCCGGTGGCGAATGCGTTCGCCGCCCGTACCTCCTCCTCCGCCAGCCCGTGGCCGCCGACCTGGTAGGCGTACGTGGAGAGGAAGAAGCGGTCCAGCAGGACCACGTCACCGCGTGCGAGCGCGGGCCGGATCTCCCGCTCCACGAGCTGCGCGCGCGACGCCATGAACAGCAGGGCCTCCGCCCGCGGCGCGATGTCGGAGGCGCGGTCCAGCAGCACGCGTCGCACCTCCGTGCCGAGGGGAGTGCCGCCCGGCTCGCGCAGGCAGACGTGCGAGACGTTCGCGCACGCGAGCGCAGCGGAGAGGCGGCGGAGCTGGGTCGACTTCCCCGAGCCTTCCCCGCCCTCGAAGACGATCAGCCGCCCCCGAACCCCGCCGTCGTGCACGCCGTCAGCCCAGCGTGATGATGGAGCTGGTGGCGCCGCGCTCGATGCCGTCCACGATCCAGTCGTTCACCTTCGACATCGTCTTGTCGAAGTTCTCCTGGGCCGCCACGAGCCGCTGGTAGACTGCCTGCCCCTGCACCTGGCCGAGCAGGGTGTCCAGCTGCTTCTCCATCTCCTCGGTGGGGCGCTCGCCGCGCTGCAGCATCTGCTGCGCGTTCATGCGGAGCTGCTCCATCTGCTTGAGCAGCGCCACGGCCGCCTGGTCCTGGCCGAGCGCGTCGTTCGCGCGCTTTACCGCCTGGTACTCCGGGCTCTGCCCGATCAGCCGCCCGAGCTCCTTGGCCTTGTCCTCGATCATCCCTGCTCCTCCCGTCGTCTGGCGACCACGAACCGCTCGCGGCCGGTGAGATCCCATCGAACTGCCACACCCTCGTACGCGCCCTGCGCCGCCACCAGCTCGGCCACGAGCGACGCGCGGCGCGCATCCACCTCCAGCGCGAGCACTCCCGCCGGCGCCAGCGCCACGGCGGCCTCGTGGATCAGCTGCGCCGTCGCCGCCATGCCGTTGGCGCCGCTGAAGAGCGCCACCGCCGGCTCCCAGTTCCGGACGCCCGTCGGGAGCGCCGACATCTCATCGAACGCAATGTACGGCGGATTGGAGACCACCGCGCGCAGTCCCCGCTCGTGCACCGGCGCCAGCAGCGATCCGTGCCGGAGCTCCACCGGCGCGTGGAGCGCCGCCGCGCACCGGGCGGTGTTCGCGCGGGCCACGTCGAGCGCGTCGCGCGAGATGTCGGTCGCGAGCACGCGATCGAATCGGCCCTCGCTCGCGAGCGACAGCGCGATGGCCCCCGAGCCGGTGCCGACGTCCACCACGGTGCCGCCAGCGCGCTCGGCGGTGGCGTCGAGCACGAGCTCCACCAGCAGCTCCGTCTCCGGACGCGGGATCAGCACGCGCTCGTCGACGGCAAGCGTGAGGTGGCGGAAGCAGGCGAGCCCCGCGGCGTACTGGAGCGGCGCGCCCGCCGCGCGACGGTGCGCCGCGGCGAGCCCCGCCGCCCACAGGCCGTCGTCGAGCACGCTCTCGCGCGCCACCGTGGGCCAGTGACGCGGCATGTCGTGCACCGCCGCGAGCAGCTCGCGCGCCTCCCGCTCGGCACTCTCGCCGAGCGACGGCACGAGCAGCGACGTCATCGCGCGCGCGAGCGCGCCGACCGTGCGCGTCTCGGGCGACGCGGGCGCGTCCGCCGCGAGCGGGCTACTCACCGAGCTGGTCCTCGACATCGGCGATCTTGAGCGCGCTCACCAGGTCGTCGATCTTCCCGTCCATGACGCCCGACAGGTCGTGCGTCTCCCACTTGATGCGGTGGTCGGTGACGCGGCTCTGCGGGTAGTTGTACGTGCGGATCTTCGCGGACCGGTCGCCGGTGCCCACCTGCGACTTCCGCATCTTGGAGCGCTCCGCCTCGATCTTGCTCAGCCGCAGGTCCAGGAGGCGCGCGCGCAGCACTTCCATGCCCTTGAGCTTGTTCTGCAGCTGCGACTTCTGGTCCTGCTGCGACACGACCAGCCCGGTGGGGATGTGCGTGATGCGCACCGCCGAGTCGGTGGTGTTGACGCTCTGCCCACCGGGCCCCGAGGCACGGAACACGTCGATGCGCAGGTCCTTGTCCTCGATGGAGACGTCCACCTCCTCCGCCTCGGGCAGCACCGCCACCGTGGCGGCCGAGGTGTGGATGCGGCCCTGCGTCTCCGGGGCGGGCACGCGCTGCACGCGGTGCACGCCGCTCTCGTGGCGCATGGCGCCGAACGCGCCGGCCCCCGACACCTTGAACACGGCTTCCTTCACGCCGCCCAGCGTGCCCTCGGCGTGCGACATCATCTCGATGCGCCAGCCGGAGCGCTCGATGAAGCGCGTGTACATGCGGAAGAGGTCGGCGGCGAACAGCGCGGCCTCGTCGCCGCCCGTGCCGGCGCGGATCTCGATGATCGCGTTGCGGTCGTCGAGGGGGTCGTGCGGCAGGAGGGCAGGCTTCAGCCGCGCCTCGAGGTCCTCGATGCGGGCCTGGAGCCGTTCCACCTCGTGCGCCGCTTCGGCCGACATCTCGGGGTCGTCAACGAGAACGAGCTCGCGTGCTTCCGCGAGCTCGTTCTCGGACTTCTCGAGTTCGGCCGCCAGCGCGGTGACCGGCTGGAGGCGTCGGTGCTCCCGGCCAAGCTCAGCAGCCTTTGGGGCGTTGCTGAACGTGTCCGGATTGGAGAGCAACCGCTCGACCTCCGCCGCCCGGGCGAGAGCCTCGCCCAGCAGGTCGCGGAGGCTCAAGCGGCCTAGCTCTCCGCGCTTTCGGCCTTGGCGGCCTTCTCGGTCGCCTTGGCGTCCGGCGAGAGGTACTTCTGGCGGAAGCGCTCGACACGGCCAGCGGTGTCGACCAGACGCTGCTTGCCCGTATAGAACGGGTGGCACTCGGCGCACACGTCCGTATGGATCTCGGCGATCGTGGAGCGCGTCTCGAAGGTGTTGCCGCACGCGCACTTCACGAGGGCGGTCGCGTACTCGGGATGGATCTCGGTCTTCATGGTAGCCCTGCCTGGCATTATGAGCTGATTCGGAAACAGCTTGTGAATATACCCGCCCCCGGCGCTAAAAGACAAGCCGATATGGGCTTGGCCTCCCCGATCGAGGCCACTCCTGCTCGTAACGCGCCCCGGGGCCACCCGAAGACGTCCATCGAGGGCTCGCCGCCGCCGAACGGGGCTCCCCTCGAAGAACGAATACGGCGGCGCTCCGAATCGTTCGCGCGGAACCGGCTCCCGTGCCGATACTTCGCCTGTTTGACACCTTCGGGGAGCAGGCGTAACCTTAGCCTGTCGCCCCACCATTTCCCCGCCCAGGGGCGCCTTTCCACGCCGATGACCGTCCTGACCCCCGATTTCCTCGCCACCATTCCGCTGTTCAGCGGCCTCCATCGCGACGAGCTGAACAAGTTCGCCGAGCTCACCCGCGAGCGCGCCTATCCGAAGGGGAGCGTCATCCTCTTCCAGGACGACCCGGGCGACTCGCTCTTCGTGCTGCGCACGGGACGGGTGAAGGTGGTCCTGATCGGCGAGGACGGCCGCGAGGTCATCCTCGGCGTGCTCGAGCCCGGCGCCCACTTCGGCGAGCTCGCGCTGATCGACGACCAGCCCCGGTCCGCCCACGTCATCGCGATGGACGACGCGAACCTCCTGATCCTGCGGCGCGAGGATTTCCGGCGCCGCGTGGAGGCCAACCCCTCCGTCGCCTGGGCGCTCCTCACCGAGCTCTCCCGCCGCCTGCGCCGAGCGGATCAGAAGATCGGCGGGCTCGTGCTCCTCGACGTGCCCGGCCGCATCGCGCGCCTGCTGCTGGACCTCGCGACCGAGTCCGGCGGGCCCACCATCGAGAAGGCGCTCACGCACCAGACCATCGCCCAGATGATCGGGGCGAGCCGCGAGACGGTGTCCCGCGCGATGAAGGAGTTCCAGGACCAGGGGCTGATCCTCGTGGAGCGTCGCCGCATCGCGGTGGGCGACCGCGAGGCGCTGGAGAAGCGCGCGCAGGTACGGATGTGACCGCCGCGCGGCGGGCGGCGTGAGCCTCACCCTGCGCTTCTGGGGCACTCGCGGCTCGATCCCGAGCCCCGGCCCCTCCACCGTCCGGTACGGGGGCAACACCCCCTGCGTGGAGCTGCGCACCGCCGAGGGCTGGCTGATCATCCTCGACGCCGGCACCGGCATCCGTGAGCTCGGCCGCTCCCTCCTGGACCGGGCGCGGGGGGGCGCGGTGGCGGGGGACATCTTCCTCACCCACGCCCACTGGGACCACATCCAGGGGATCCCCTTCTTCGCCCCCCTGTTCCTGAAGGGGAACCACTTCACGATCTGGGGCTCGCAGTCGCTGGAGACGAGCATCGACCGGGTGGTCCGCGACCAGATGTCGCCCACGGTGTTTCCGGTGACCTTCGAGGAGCTGGACGCCCGGATCGACTTCCAGGAGCTGGCCGACCGGCCCACCGCCGGCAACGGCTACGAGGTCTCCGCCATGCCCGTGCGGCACCCCGGGGGGGCGCTGGGGT
>JAQBPZ010000160.1 GCA_028287225.1 Gemmatimonadota bacterium | reverse complement strand
CCGGCGCCTCCGCTGCGCCGCCGGACGTGAACCGGCTCGCCGACCGCTGGGACGACCTCGTCGCCGCGGTCCGCACCGCCGGCCGAGGGGTGGCCGCGACCGCGCTCGAGCATGCCGCGCCCGTCGCCGTGACCGCGAAGGGCGACGTCACCATCGCGCTGGACGAGGCGAACCCGATCTACGAACAGGCGCTGGAGTCGCTGCGCGGCGAGCTCGCGACGACGCTCCGGGGCTGGTTTCCCGGCGTGCAGCGCGTCGTCGTGCGCGCTGCCGCCGCGAGTGGCGCGCCGCCGATGCGCCTGACCGACGAGATGGTGCGCACCGAGCGGCTCACCGCGATGCGGCGGCGCGACCCGGTGCTCGGCGCCGCGATCGACGCGCTGGACCTTGATCTGGCGGATTGAGAGGCGGGCAGTCGGCCGATCGCGCCACGAGCGAGTCGTGCTGATGGGCTGATTGGCCGACTGCTCTCTCCCCCGCACCGTTGCCCGGGCCCTGCAACGCCGGATAGCTTACGACTCTTCCACCCGCAGCGACCGATGGCCGACTTCATGAAGATCCTGCAGCAGGCGCAGGAGATGCAGGGCAAGTTCTCGCAGCTCCAGGACGAGCTGAAGCAGCAGTCCGTGACGGCGGCGTCCGGCGGCGGCATGGTGACCGTCGAGGCCACGGGGCAGGGGACCGTGCGCTCCATCCGGATCGATCCGTCGCTGCTCAAGACGGCCGACGTCGAGATGCTCGAGGATCTCCTGCTGGTCGCCGTGACCGAGGCGCAGAAGAAGGCGCAGGCCCTGGCGGCGGACGAGATGAAGAAGCTCACCGGCGGGCTGAACCTGCCGTTCAAGCTTCCCTTCTAGCCGCGATCCCGTGTCGGCCATCGACGACCTCACCGGGGAGCTGGCGCGGCTGCCCGGCATCGGGCGCAAGACGGCGCAGCGGCTCACGTATCATCTCCTCAAGCAGCCGCCCGAGCAGAGCCGGCGGCTGGCCGAGGCGCTTCGCACGCTGTCCGACAAGGTCCGCCCATGCACTCGCTGCTTCAACCTCACCGAGGAGCCGCTGTGCGTCATCTGCCGCGATCCGCGCCGTGACCCCGCGCTCATCTGCGCGGTGGAGGAGGCGGCCGACATCGGCGCCATCGAGCGCGCCGGCGAGTACCGTGGGCAGTATCATGTGCTGGGCGGGCGCCTCAGCCCCCTCGACGGCGTGACGCCCGACGATCTCACCATTCCGCAACTCGTGCAGCGTGTCGCCGCCGGCGACGTGCGCGAGGTGATCCTCGCGACCAACCCGAGCCTTGAAGGAGAGGCAACCGCCTTGTACGTGCAGCGACAGCTGTCGAGCTTCGCGCTCAGCATCACCCGCATCGCCCGAGGCCTCCCCGTGGGGGGCGACCTGGAGTACGCGGACGGCGTGACCATCGCCCAGGCCCTCTCCGCCCGGAGGGCGATGTGAGCGCCACCTCGCGCACCGGCCTCGGGGCCGCGGGCTTCATCGGTGGCGTCGCCCTCGGGCTGGTCGTCTGGGGAATGCAGGTGCAGCGCAGCCGCCGGGAGCTCTTCAGCCGCTCGATGGTCCGCCGGCTCGCGGCGCTTGGCTATCTTGCGGGCCAGCCCAGCGCGGAGACCAGGCGTCTCCTCGCGGACTACCTGAACTGGGAAACCCAGCCCATCCTTCGCCGGCGAGGACAGATCCTCCTCCGGCGCATGGAAGCTTACCTCGACTAGCCAGGATCCACATGCCCGTTGGGAGTTCGAGCTGGTCGTTCACCGAAGACGACTTCGGTGCCATCACCGGGACGCTGCAGCGCTTTCTGCACGACAGCAACGCGCGCTGCGCGCTGCTCGTCGACCGCAGCGGCCAGCTGGTCGCCACCGTGGGCGAGCAGCCCCGGTTCGACCCGACGGCATTCTCCACGCTCGCCGCGGCGGACTTCAGCGCGAACGACCAGCTCGCGAAGCTGATCGGCGAGACGGACTTCAACTCCCTCTTCCATCAGGGCGAGAAGGAGTCGATGTACCTGGCCGACGTCGCGCGCCGCGTCATCCTCGTGGTGCTGTTCGACAACCGGACGACGCTCGGCCTCGTCCGGCTGAAGATGAAGCAGACCGTCGACGAGCTCACGCGGCTCTTCGAGCAGGTGTTCGCGCGCCCCACGCACGCGCAGGGCGGATCCCCCGGCCTCCTGGCCGGTGCGGATGACGAAATCGACAAGCTGTTCCAGTAAAAGGAGACGACAGCCATGTCGATGATCAACTACGCGTCCCGCGAGATCAACTGCAAGATCGTGTACTACGGCTCCGGCCTCGGCGGCAAGACGTCGAACCTGGAGCACATCTACGGCAAGGTGCAGCCGGACACGCGCGGCAAGCTGATCTCCCTCGCGACGGAGACCGAGCGCACCCTGTTCTTCGACTTCCTGCCGGTGGACCTCGGGACGATCCGCGGCTTCAAGACGCGCTTTCACCTGTACACCGTGCCCGGCCAGGTCTACTACAACGCCAGCCGGAAGCTCATCCTCAAGGGAGTGGACGGCATCGTGTTCGTCGCCGACTCCCAGGTGGAGCGCATGGAGGCCAACCAGGAGGCCATGCAGAACCTGTACGACAACATGGCCGAGTACGGGTACGACCTCACGAAGATGCCGTTCGTGATCCAGTACAACAAACGCGACCTGCCCAACGCGGCCTCGATCCGCGACCTCCAGGCCGCGCTCAACCCGGGCTGGGAAGTCACGGAGCCGTCGCGCCAGCGCCTCGCGCCGGACCCCGCGCACGCGGGCGAGAACCTCGTGGAGCAGGTGTCCACCGGCGAGTGGGTGGAGCATGCACCATATTTCGAGGCAGTCGCCGTCACGGGCGATGGCGTCTTCGAGACGCTGCGCGCCGTGAGCAAGCTCGTGCTCAAGTCGCTCGCGTGAGATCCATGGTCCCGTCGCCCAGCTCCTGTCCCGCGTGAACCTTCCGAACGCCGTCACCGCCGCGCGCATCGCCGTCACCCCGCTCATCGCGTGGCTGCCGCTCGCGCCGTCGTCACCGCTTCGCGTGTCGGCATTCGTGCTGTTCGTGGTCGCCGCCCTCACGGACTACGTGGATGGCCACCTCGCCCGCTCGCGGCGCGAGGAGACGGACCTGGGCCGGCTGCTGGATCCGCTCGCGGACAAGCTGCTGCTCATCGCGACGCTCATCCCGATGTACGTGCTGATGCGGCCCGGCGCGGGCTCGGGGACGAACGAGGGCTGGCCGCTGAAGGCCCTCGACAACGCGCTCCCCTTCCGCACGCCCTTCGGCGACGTGCCGCTCGTCTGGTGGATCATCGCCGTGGTCATCGGCCGCGAGCTGTTCATGACCATCTTCCGCCAGGCGGCCGCGCGCCGCGGGGTCGTGATCGCCGCCATCGGACCCGCCAAGTGGAAGACGGGCTGCCAGTGGCTCTGGGTGGGCTCCGCCTACTTCTGGTTCTTCGCCGCGACGATCGCCGCGAACCACCGGGAGGACGGCCGCGAGTGGAACGCCTTCGCGAACTTCAACGGCCTCGTGGGCGTCACCGCGATGACCGGCGCGGTGGCCCTCACGCTCTACTCGCTCTGGCTCTACCTGCGCACCTACGGCGGCATCTTCACCGGCACCACGGTGCGCGGACGGAGCTGAGCCGGATCAGGGATCAGGAATTAGAAACTGACTCGGACGCCACTCGGACCGAGGTCGGCCCTGGCGTCTCGCGCGGCGTCATCCCGCAGGAGGGCGCGCCGCGACCGAGTGTCGAGGACATCCTCTCCCGTGCCTGGGCCGGCCACGAGCACCGGACGCCATGCAGGGACACTCGCTGCGCTCGTGCGGGGTGACACACGGTCCGAGTGACATTCCAGTCAGTTCCCAATCCCTGATCCCTGATCACAACCATGCGCATCGAAGTCGTCACGATCGGTGACGAGCTGCTGCTCGGCTACACGATCGACACGAACGCCGCGCACCTGGCGCGGCAGCTCGCGGCGATCGGCGTGGAGATCGTGCGGCGCACCACCTGCGGCGACACGGCCGAGTCGATCGCCGCGGCGGTGGGCGAGGCGCTGGACCGCAGCGGCGCCGTCATCACGACGGGCGGGCTCGGCCCCACGAGCGACGACCTGACCAAGCCCTCCATCGCGGCGCTCTTCGGCCGCGCGATGGTGCTCGACGAGGAGCATCTCGCCTGGATGCGCGACCGCTGGGCGACGCGGTTCCAGCGCCCCATGCCGGAGGCCAACGTGCAGCAGGCGATGCTGCCCGCGGGCGCGCGCAAGCTGGTGAACCACCACGGCTCCGCGCCCGGCATCTGGCTCGAGGACGAGCGCGGCCGCTGGGTCGCGATGCTGCCCGGCGTGCCCCGCGAGATGCGCGGGATGCTCGCCGATACCCTGCTGCCGATCGTCGCCTCGCGCCTCGGCGACGCACGCACGGTGGTGCGGTCGCGGACGCTGCGGACCACCGGCATCGGCGAAAGCGCGATCGCCGACCTCGTCGGCTCGCTGTCGCAGGGCGTCGGCGAGGTGGGGCTCGCGTACCTCCCGAACGCCGACGGCACCGATCTTCGCCTCACGGTGCGCGACGCCGGCCCGGGCGAGGCGGACGCGCGGCTGGCAGATGGAGTGGCAAGGCTGCGCCCGCTCGTCGGCGAGTGGATCTACGGTGAGGACGGCGCCGACCTCGCCGAGGTCGTGCTCTCGCAGTGTCGCGCGCGCGGCATCACGGTGGGGGTGGCCGAGAGCTGCACCGGCGGACTGCTGGGGGCGCGCCTCACCGCGGTGCCGGGCAGCAGCGACGTCGTGCAGGGGGGCGTGATCGCCTATGCCTACGAGGTGAAGACCTCGATGCTCGGCGTGCCCGCGGCCATGCTCGAGGCGCATGGCGCGGTGAGCGAGCCGGTGGCGCGCGCCATGGCGAGTGGCGCGCGCGCCTCGGTCGGCGTGGATGCCGCGCTCGCGATCACCGGCATCGCCGGCCCCGGCGGGGGCACCGAGGCGAAGCCCGTCGGCACGGTGTGGATCGCCCTCGACCTGCGCGGTGTGGTGGAGGCCCGCCGCTACATGATGGTGGGCGACCGCGCGGAGATCCGTCAGCGCTCGGCACAGGCCGCGCTGGAGATGCTGCGGCGGCGGTTGCTGGCTGACGGACGACAGGCAGGAACACAATGAGCCGTCAGCTTGGGCCGTCAGCTTCGAGCTTCAGCCACGGCTGGTTTTTGTGATAGCTGAAGCTGTGAGCTGACAGCTCAGGCTGACAGCTCATCGTGCTGTTTCGTCGGTTCGGCCTCCCGGTTGCAGCCCGTGGCGCGTCGGGTGACATTACACAGGTAGTGGATCCCCTCGTACGTGCTCCGGAATGACCATGTCAGAATCGAACGACTTCACCACCGACATCACACCGAACGCGGTCAACGACCCGGTCCTGGAAGGGGAGCCGGTCGGCGGGGACGCCGGCGACGCAGCGCTCGCGCGCGAGCTGGCCGACCAGCGCGAGCGGTATCTTCGCCTCGCGGCCGAGTACGACAACTATCGCAAGCGCACCGTGAGGGAGCGGCAGGAGTCGCACCTCCACGGGCAGGCCGAGATGCTCAAGGGCCTCATCGACCCGCTGGACGACATCGCGCGCTTCGCGCACGTCGATCCGGCCACCACCGACGCGCGCACGGTGGTGGACGGCGTCGCGATGGTGGAGAAGAAGCTGGTGAAGACGCTCGCGGGACATGGGCTCGAGGTCGTCAATCCGGTGGACCACCCGTTCAATCCGGCGCTCCACGAGGCCGTGATGACGGAGCCGGCGGCGTCGGCGGAAGAAGACCATCTCGTCGCGCGGGTGTTCCAGCTCGGCTACGTGTTCAACGGGCAGCTCATCCGCCCCGCGCGCGTCGTGGTGAAGCAATGGAACGGCTGACCACGTAAGGTCAGCCATGGCCCAGCAAGACTTCTACGCCGTCCTCGGCGTTCCGGCGTCCGCGACCCAGGACGAGATCAAGAAGAAGTACCGCTCGCTCGCCGCGAAGCATCATCCGGACAAGAACCCGAACGATCCCAAGGCGGCGGATACCTTCAAGGCGATCTCCGAGGCGTACACCACGCTCGGCGACGAGAAGAAGCGGAAGCAGTACGACGAGATGCGCCGGCTCGGCGCGTTCGGCGGCTTCGCGGGCGGCGCCCCACGCGGTGGCGGCAGCGGTGCGGGCCGCCCCGGGGCCGCCTACGGCTACCCGCCGGGCGCGCAGGGCAACGTGCGCTTCGAGGACCTCGGCGACCTCGGTGGCCTGGGCGGCCTGGGTGACATCTTCAGCTCGATGTTCGGCGGTGGCGCACGCACCGGCGGCGCGTCGCAGGCGAGCCGGCCTCGCGGTCCGCAGCGCGGCGCCGACGTCGAGACCTCGCTCACCATCCCGTTCCGCACGGCGGCGATGGGCGGGAAGGTGCCCGTGGAGCTGGACCTCACCGAGGAGTGCGCGACCTGCCACGGCAGCGGCGCCGCGCCCGGCGCCAAGCTCGTGACCTGCAGCGAGTGCGGCGGCCGCGGCACCATCAGCTTCGGGCAGGGCGGCTTCGCGGTGCAGCGTCCCTGCCCGGTCTGCCTTGGGCGCGGCCAGGTGCCCACCGAGCGCTGCCCGACCTGTGCGGGGAGCGGCGAGGTACGCACCCGGAAGAAGGTGTCCATCACCGTCCCGGCGGGCGTCGACAACGGCACGCGGATCCGCCTCAAGGGCCAGGGCGCGCGCGGCACGAAGGGCGCCGCGGCGGGAGACCTGCTCATCACCTTCACGGTGCAGCCGGACCGCTTCTACCGGCGCGAAGGGCTGGACCTCGTCGCTCCCGTGCCGATCAACATCGCCCAGGCGACGCTCGGCTCGAAGATCAGCGTGAAGACGCTGGACGGCACCAAGGTGGCCATCAAGATCCCCGCGGGCACGACGTCCGGAAAGCGCTTCCGTGTCCGCGGCCAGGGCATCGAGAAGGACGGCACCCGCGGCGACCTGATCGTGGAGGTGCAGGTGACGGTGCCGGAGAAGCTGACGCCGGAGCAGGAGGAGGCGATGAAGAAGTTCGCCGAGTCCATGCACTACGGCGAGTAGTCGTACCCGCGCACGATCGACTGCTTCAACTGCATCGACTGCTGAACGGCTTCAACGCAGAGGACGCCGAGGGGAACGGCGAGGACGCAGAGGACTACGCCTGAGCAGTCCTCTCTGGCCTTTGTGTCCTCTGTGGTAAAACGCCCTTGAAGAAGCATTTAACCACAGAGGGCACAGAGGGCACGGAGGACCACGGAGGAGGGATTGGAGGTGCGCCGGAGCAGCTCTCCTCTGCGTCCTCGCCGTTCCCCTCGGCGTCCTCTGCGTTGAAGTCGTTCAGCAGTTGAAGCATTGATCGTGCGAGCGGCAGGGTTCAGGCGGCGAGGATGGGCAAGCCGCGCCGCGCACGCTCGATCACCCCGCCGCCGAGCACTCGCGCCCCGTCGTACATCACCACGGACTGGCCTGGCGTGATCGCCGACGCGGGCGTCTCGAGCACGATCTCCACCTCGTCGGCCGACGAGCGCACGAGCGTGCCGCGCACCGGCGTGTTGCGGTGGCGGATCTGCACCTCCACCTCGGCGCCGATCGGTGGCGCGTCCACCAGCCAGTTGATCTCGCGCGCCACGATGCCGTGTCCCAGCAGCGCCTCGCGCGGACCGATCACCACCTCGCGCGTCGCGGGCCGGATGTCGACCACGAACATCGGCTCCGCGAACCCGCCGGGCAGGCCGCGCCGCTGGCCGATCGTGTAGCGCGCGAAGCCGTCGTGCTCGCCCAGCACCCGGCCCTCGCGCGAGACGAACGGGCCGCGCGCGAGCGACGGCGCGTCGGCGCCCAGCGTGCGCGCGATGATCTTCGTGTGATCGCCGTCCGGCACGAAGCAGATGTCCTGGCTCTCCGCCTTCTCGGCGATGAGCTCCAGCCCCAGCTCGTGCGCGATGGCGCGGGTCTCCGCCTTCGTCTGGGCGCCGACGGGCAGGATCATCCGCGACAGCACCGCGCGCTCGATCCCCCAGAGGAAGTACGACTGGTCCTTGGCCGGATCGAGGCCCCGGTGCAGCACCCCGCCGACCACCTGGGCGTAGTGCCCCGTCGCGATCCAGCGCGCGTCGATCGCGTCGGCCTTCCGCAGCAGGTCGCGGAACTTGGTGAACGTGTTGCAGCGCACGCAGGGAATGGGGGTGCGGCCGCGCGCGTACTCGTCCACGAAGTCCTGCACCACGTCACGCCCGAACGCGCTCTCCAGGTTCAGCACGTAATGCGGCACGCCGAGCTGCTCGCAGATGCGGCGCGCGTCGTTCACGCTGTCGAGCGAGCAGCAGGGCCGATCCGGCAGGTCGGTGTCGTGGCAGAAGAGCTTCATCGTGGCGCCCACCACGTCGTAGCCCTGCCGCACCAGCAGCGCCGCGGCCACGGACGAATCCACGCCACCGCTCATGGCCACCAGGACGCGCTCCATCGGCTACCGGGCCGGCGCCGCGGCGAGGCCGCGCGCCTTCGCCACGAGCATCGGAAACAGCTCCGCCACGCGGTCGATGTCGGCGGCGGTCGTGAGGGCACCGAGGCTCATGCGCACCGCGGCGCTCGCGAGGTCGGGTGCCACGCCGAGGGCGCTCAGCACGTGCGACGGGGTGATCGCGCCGCTCTGGCAGGCGGAGCCCGCGGAGCACGCCACGCCGCGCAGGTCCAGGGCCATGAGCAGCGACTCGCTGTCGGTGCCCGGGACCGAGACATTGGTGATGTGGGGCGCGCGCGGCGCTCCACGGCCGTGGATGACGACGTCCGGGATGCGCTCGACGAACGCCGCCTCGAGCCGGTCGCGCAGCGCCGCGAGCGTGGTCCATTCGTGCTCGCGCTCCGCCACCGCCAGCTCCGCGGCGCGCGCGAGCCCCACCGCCATCGCCACGTTCTCCGTGCCCGGCCGGCGCCCGCGGTCCTGCGCTCCGCCGAACATCAGCGCCTGCATCGGGGTGCCGCGGCGGATGTAGAGCGCCCCGATCCCCTTGGGTGCGCCGATCTTGTGGCCGCTCACGCTGGCCAGGTCGAAGGGCGTGCGCCGTGCGTCGACGTCGACCTTGCCGAAGGCCTGCACCGCGTCGGTGTGGAACACCACGCCGCGAGCGCGGGCGATCCCCGCGAGCCGCGCGATGTCCTGCACCACGCCGATCTCGTTGTTCACCCACATCACCGAGCACACGGCCACGTCCTCGCGCACCAGCGACTCGAAGGATGCCTCGTCCACGAGGCCATCGTCGGAGATGGCCAGGAGCCGCTCGTGGCCGCCCTCCGCCGCGATCTCGTGCGCCGCGGCGAGCACGGCCTTGTGCTCGATGGGCGTGGCGACGACGCCCGGCCGCCCCTCGGCGCGGCGAGCGCGCCAGACGCCGAGCACCGCCATGTTGTCGGCCTCGGTGCCGCAGGACGTGAAGCAGACCTCGTCCGGCGAGGCGCCAAGACATCGGGCGAGCCGCTCCCGCGCCTCGTCGAGCGCCGCCCGCGCCTCGCGCCCCCAGCGATGCACGCTGGAGGGATTGCCGAAGCGCGGACCGAAGTACGGCTGCATGGCGTCGAGGACTTCGGCACGCACCGGCGTGGTAGCGGCGTGGTCCAGGTAGATGGGCTCGGGCATGACGTGAAAGATAATGGTTCGGGACGGCGGGGGGTGGCGGCCGGGCGGGTCGGCTCGAGCTGCCGTGAGCGTCGGTCCATCGTTCGTCAGACTGATCCTGGAACCCGCGGCTCCCACCCCCCGTACAGCCCCCCATGCCATACACGCCGCCCGACTACTCGGCCCCGCTCCCCGACGCCGGCCTGCTGCGGGCGCGGGAGCGCGCCATTGCCCTGCTGACGGACCGCTATGCCGACGAGAGCCTGGGCGAGGCCGAGTTCGAGGCCCGGCTCAAGTGGCTGACCTCCGCCGACGACGTGACGATGATCGGCCACCTGATGGCCGAGCTCTCCGCTCCCCGCGCGGTCGCACGGCCGGCGGCCCACGCCATCGCCGCCCGCGAGGTGCGCATCCTGGCGGTGATGAGCTCCACGTCGCGCACCGGCGGGTGGACCGTGCCCCCGCTGCTCGCCGTCCGCGCCGTGATGAGCGAGGTGCGGCTCGACCTGCGGTTCGCGAACCTGCCCCCAGCCGGGGAGATCGACCTCACGGCGATCATGGCGAACGTCCGGATCATCGTGCCGCCGGAAGTCGTCGTGGAGTGCGGGGTCAGCCCCTTCATGGGCGCGGTGCGGAACGAGGCCGAGGCATCCGGGTGGCCGGACTACGGCGCGCCGAGACTGCGGGTGACCGGCACCTGCGTGATGGCCGAGGTGCGGATCGACGTGCTACCCCGGCTGCAGTGACGGAACAGGTCGCGTGGCCGTTCGACGCTCGCCTCCGTCCCCATCAGACTCCGGAATTCGGCGTGAGATAAAGGTGCAACACTGCAACACCGCTGGCGCCTTGCGGTTACAGCTCTCTCAGCACCGCGCGCACGGGCGCCGCGTCAAGGCCGTCCAGCCGCTGGGGAAGGGCGAGCAGCTCGTAGCGGCCAGGTGGAACATGGCGCAGGTCGAGGTTCTCCAGGATCCATGCGCCTCCGGCGAACAGCGCATGGTGCACCGCGAGCGACTTGCTCTCGCGCTCGTCCACGGAGGGCGCGTCCACGCCGAGCAGCCGCAGCCCCCCTGCCGCCAGCGCGCCGGCGACCGTCGGGTCGAGCACCGGCCAGGCGTCCGGAAAGGCGCCTGACGCGATCGTCCGGCCGGTGCGGAGGAGCAGCCGACGCACCCCCACCAGCCGCGGGTCGTCGGCGCGCAGGGGCAGCACACCGTCCGGCGACCGCTCCACGTCGAGCACCAAGGCGTCGCCGAGGAAGGCGTCGAGCGGAAGCGCATCGCTGGCCGGCCAGCCGTCGCGCACGTGCAGGGGGGCGTCGGCATGCGTCCCCACGTGCGGGCTCCCCGCGGTGGACGACAGGTTGATGGCCGCGCCAGCCGAGATGCGGCAGGTCCATCCGCAGGTGAAGGGCACGTCGCCCGGCCACTCCGGGGTGCCGGACCGCACCAGCACGGAGATGTCCCGGAGGACGCGCGTCACGGCCGCCTTAGGGAGCGTGGGGCGCCGGGGCGGCGCTGCCGTAGAACCTCGCGCGCACCGCCCACAGCGCCGGGAAGAACTTCTGGTCGATGGTCCGCGCGAGGTACTTGGCCCCCAGGGTGCCGCCGGTGCCGCCCGTCATCGGGCCCAGGATGCGCTCCACGAGCTGGACGTGCTGGAAGCGCCACTGCCCGAACTGCTGCTCGTACTCGAGCATCGCCTCGGCCAGGAAGAACAGCACGGTCGGCCTGTCGCCCGTGTAGAGGCCTTCGAGCTCGGTGCCCTCCGCGGCGAGGAGCGCCAGGAACAACTCCTGGAGCGCGGGGCGCTCGAGCGCCCGCTGGACCACCGGCGGGATGGGCCCATGCTCCGAGAGCACCTGCATGAAGTGCGGCTCGCGCAGTCCGGACGCGGCCTCGATGGCGCGGAACTGCACGCTCTGCGACCCGCTGGAGCTGCCGAGGTGCGTGCGGAACTCGGCGAAGTGCTGCGGCGGCAGGGTCTCCAGCGCCGCGAGCTGCGCGGAGACGATGCGCATGAGCGCGTTGATGCGCCCCATCCGGAACAGGGCGAACTCCGGCTGGTGCCGTGTCATGCTGTCGATCAGCAGATCCATCTCGTGCAGGATCTCCTTGAACCACAGCTCGCTCGACTGGTGCACGATGATGAACAGCAGCTCGTCGGGGTGCTGCGACCGCGGATGCTGGAGCGCCAGGATCTGCTCGAGCGCGAGGTACGACCCGTAGGTCACCTCGTTGGTGCCGTTGGCGTGGGAGTCGCTCAAAACGTGGCAACCTCCAGCGCGGCGACATCGTCGACGCGCATCATCTCGGTGGTCAGGAAGGGCTCGCCGTACCGCGTGCGAATGAGCGAGCCGTACGTCGCGGCGTGATGCGTGATGACGTCGTACAGCGGCTCGCCGGTGGGATACACCTCGCCCGCCTGGAGGGCCTCGTCGAACTGCGACGCGTAGCAGCGGATGGCCGCCATCTTCTGCTCGAACTCCTCGCTGATGTCCACGACGAAGCTCGGACGCACGTAGTCCTGCCGATAGGCGAGGGCGTGCAGGATCTTCAGGGGGCGGTGCTTCGGCACGTCGGGGGCCACCTTCGCGAGGCCGGCCACGAAGCACGCGTCGCGCACGAGCTGCGCGGCAACGCGGTGGTCCGGATGCCGCCCCTCCAGCGCGGGCGCGATGACGACGCGGGGCCGGAAGCGGCGAATGGCCCGCGCGAGCAGCTCCCGCGTGGCGGGAGTGTTCTCGATGCCCGCATCGGGCAGCCCGAGCGACTCGCGGGCGCTGCACCCCAGGATCGCCGCCGCCGCCTCCGCCTCCGCCTGCCGCAGGGCGGCGGATCCGCGCGTCCCCATCTCGCCCGAGGTGAGGTCGATGATCGCCGTCCGCTGCCCGCGCCGGACCGCCTTGATGAGCGTCCCCCCGCAGGTCAGCTCGGCGTCGTCACGATGCGCGACGATCGCGAGGATCGAGATGGGCTCCGGGGTGGGGGGCATGGCGGGAATATACGACGGGATTGGGGATTGGGGATTGAAGTGGGATTAGGGATCAGGGATCAGGCACTGCGCGCGCCGCTCGAGCTGTGGGCCCGCGTGTCGGCGCGTGGCGTCCCGGGCGGCTGTCATCCCGCAGGAGGGAGCACCGCGACCGAGTGTCGGGACATCCTCTCCCGTGCCTGGGGCTGGCCCCTCCGCAGGGATGGCAGATCCCGACTCGACGCGCTGCGCGCGCTCGTGGGATGACATCCGCTCGGCACGGTCCGAGTGGCATCCCGGTCAGTTCCTAATCCCCAATCCCTAATCCTTCTCACTCGTACCGCAGCGCCACCACCGGGTCCAGGCGTGAGGCGCGCACGGCGGGGAGCATGCCGAACAGCACGCCCGTCACGGCGCTGATCGCGAGCGAGGCGAGGACGGTGCCCCATGAGGTGGAGGCGGGGATGGCGGGCCAGGCGGTGCGCACGCCGATGGCCACGAGGATGCCGAGGAGCAGGCCGACGCTGGCGCCGATGCCCGTGAGCGTCACGGCTTCCACCAGGAACTGCCAGAGGATGGTCCAGCGGGTGGCGCCGAGCGCCTTGCGCACGCCGATCTCGCGGGTGCGCTCGGTGACGGAGATCATCATGATGGCGATCACGCCCACGCCGCCCACCATGAGCCCCACCGAGGAGAGCGCGAGGCCGACGACGAAGAAGGTGCCGAACAGCTTGTTGTAGATCTCCCAGAGCCGATCCTGCGTCACGATGTCGAAGTTGTTCTTCTGGCTCGGCCTCAGCCCGCGCTGGGCCCGGAGCGCCGCGATCACGTCGTCCGTCGCCTGCTCCACCGTCACGCCCGCGAGCGGCTTCACGATGAGGTTGTTGCCGCGCATCCAGAGGTTGAGGTGCCGGCGCGCGGTCTCGAAGGGCACGATGGCCTTCGGCGAGTCGCCGCCCCCCGCCGACGTCGGCGTGCCCATGGGGCTCGCGGTGTAGTGGTAGAGACCGATCACGGTGAAGCGCACGTCGTCGATCAGGATCTCCTTTCCCACGGGCTCCGACGTGCCGAACAGCGTCTCGGCGAGCTTGTCGTTGACCAGCACCACCTTGGCGCCGGCCGCGTTCTCCGCCACCGAGAAGCTCCGGCCGGGGTAGATGTCGCCGCCGTCGACTTCCGTCCAGTTGGGGGTGTAGACCTCCATCCCGGTGCTGAGCGACTTGTCCTTGTACCGGAACCTGGCGCTGGTGCCGATGTGGGCGGTCACGGCGCGGATGCTGGGCAGCCGCTCGAGGGTGGCCACCTCGTCGAGCGTGATGGCCGGATTGCGCCGCTCCGGGCAGGTCTCCACGGTGCCGTCGCACGAGTTGAATCCGCCGATGGGGCGCCGATAGACGTAGAACGAGGTGGGGCCAGCGGCCTCGAGGTCCCGCCGGAACGACTCGTTGATGCCGCGAATGACGGAGGACATCGCGACCACCACGAACACGCCGAGCGCGACGCCCATGATGGTGAGGCCGGCGCGCGCCTTGTTGGCGCGCAGCGCGTCGAACGCGATGCTGATGCCCTCGAGGACCTGGGCGAGCTGCGAGAGAAGGCGCATGGCTATTCCTGGCGCAGGGCCGCGATGGGGTCCAGGCGAGCGGCCTTGCGGGCGGGGAAGACCCCCGAGGCGATGCCGACGACGGTGCCGAGCAGGGTGGCGACGACGAGCGACCAGGGCGCGACGGCCGCGGGGAGCGGCGTGTTCCACTGGATGATCTTGGCCCCGAGGATCCCGAGCAGGATGCCGAGCACCGCGCCGGCGGTGCTGAGCGTGGCGGCCTCCACGAGGAACTGCCGGAGGATGTCCTTGCGCCGCGCGCCGAGCGCCTTCCGGATGCCGATCTCGCGCGTGCGCTCGGCCACCGCGACGAGCATGATGTTCATGATGACCATGCCGCCCACCACGAGGCCGATCGCGGGGAGGGCCGTGCCGGCCACCGTCATGATGCTCTCGATCTGGCGGAACGAGGCGAGCGCGGACTCCGAGGTCTCCATCACGAAGTCGTCCGGCACCGAGGGGCGCAGGCCGCGATGGCCGCGCAGGACCTCGCGCACCGTCTCCATGGCGTCGCGCATCATGAGGTCGTTCGGCGCCTGCACGAGCAGGCCGTCGATGTCACCGCGCGGGTTCGTCAGGCGGTGCAGGGGCGACTGGAACGGGGCGAAGGCAGTCTTGTCGAGCGACTGGCCGAAGAGGCTGCCCTGGTGCTGGATGACCCCGATGACGGTGTACGGGATGCCTCCGATGCGCAGCTCGCGACCGATGGGGTTGAGGCCGGCGAAGAAGAAGCTCGCGACCTCGTCGCCGATCACGATGACGGGCGTGCCGAGCTCCGCCTCCTGCTGGGTGAAGACGCGTCCGGAGCTCAGGTCGTACTTCTTGATGGTGAAGTAGTCCCCTTCCACCGCGTGCGCCTCCACCTGGCGCGGCCGCGAGTAGCGGCTCGTGGCCCACAGCGTCTCCTGGCTCTCCACGGCGTAGCGCGTGCCCTGCGGCAGGGCGTTGCGCACCAGCATCACGTCGCGGTGATAGACGCGGGGCCGCCGCTGCCACTCGCGCCACTGCTCCTCGGTGGTGTTGTTCCCGAACCACGGATAGCGACGCAGCGTGAAGGTGTTGGCACCGAGCACGCGCCCGGCGAAATCCTCCTCCACGTACTTGCTCATGCCCGTCACGATGGAGATGACGGCGATGAGGAACATGACCCCGATCATCACGCCGAGCAGGGTGAAGAAGCTCTTGAGCTTCTGCACGCGGATCTGCTGGAGCGCGAGCCGGATCGCTTCGTGGAAGGGCATGCGGGACGCCTGGACAGGGTGATGTGGAGGCGTACGGCGTCCCGCATGGAGAGGTTTCGAACTGCATAACGAGTAACGAGTAACGAGTAAGTCGAGGGGCGTCCCGGGCGGGTGTGTCACCCCGCAGCCGCAGGCCGTCGGGGCATCGCGTCCGGTGCTCATGGCCAGCCCAACGCACGGGACAGTGACCCCGACACTCGCTCGCTGCACTCGCTCCCGCGGGGTGACATCCGCTCGGGAGGCCGCCCTGCAGGTTACTCGTTACTCGTTACTCGTTATTCTGTTACTCGTACCGCAGCGCCGTCACCGGATCAAGCTTGGACGCCTTCGCCGCGGGCAGGAGGCCGAAGAGCACGCCGGTCAGGCAGCTCGAGGCGAGGGCGGCCACCACGGCAAGCGGCGGGACGCTCGCGGCCACGGGGGTGGCGGCCTTGATGAGCATCGCGGCGAGCGTGCCGAGCACCAGGCCGATGATCGCGCCGATGCCCGTGAGGGTCACCGCCTCCACCAGGAACTGCCAGAGGATGATGCCGCGCGTGGCGCCGAGCGCCTTGCGCACGCCGATCTCGCGCGTCCGCTCGGTGACGGAGATCATCATGATCGCCACCACGCCCACGCCGCCCACGATCAGCCCGACGGCGGACAGCACCACCATCACCAGCGCGAAGGTGCCGAAGATCTTGTTGTAGACGTCGAAGAGCTGGTCCTGCGTGACGATCCCGAAGTTGTTGTCCGCGGCGGGGCGCAGCCCGTTGAAGGCGCGCAGGCTCGCGATCACGTCGTCGATCGTCTCGGCGCGCGTGGAGCCGGCCGCCGGGATGACCGCGAGGCCGAGGTCGTGGTACGACGCGTCGAGGTGCTTGCGCGCCGCCTCGATGGGGATGATGGCGCGCGGGCTGTCGCCCCCGCCGAGGAAGCTCGCCTTGTAGTGGTAGACACCGAGGACGCGGAACGGCTGCCCCCCCAGGTTCACGCTCTTGTCCACGGGGTCGGAGTCGCCGAACAGTCCCTTCGCCAGCTCCTCGCTCACGACGACGACGCGGTCACCCGCGCGGGCCTCGTTGGGCGTGAAGTTCCGGCCCGGGAAGAGGTCGCCGCCCCCGTCGATCTGCTGCCAGTTTCCCGTGAACGCGCTGATCTGCACGCCGGCCACGCGCTTGTCGCGGTACGTCACCGGGCGCGACATGTCGAGTCGTGCGCCGGCGACGCGGACGGAGGGAAGCCGTTCGATCTGGGCCAGGTGCGCCAGTGACAGCGGCGGGTTGTGCAGGAACTTGCACGTCGCGTCGGTGCCGTCGCACCGCTCGAACGTGAGCGGATAGCGGGTGACGAAGAAGGTCGTCGGTCCCGTGCTCTCGAAGTCCTTGGCCACGCTCTCGTTGATGCCGTGGATGGCCGCCGAGATCACGACGACGACGAACACGCCCACGGCGATGCCGAGGATGGTGAGCCCCGCCCGCACCCGGTTGGCACGGATGGAGTCGAGGGCGATGGTGACGCCCTCCTTGAGGCTGAAGATGCGCTGCGTGAAGGCGGACATCGGCTACTCGGCGCGAAGCGCGGTGATGGGGTCCAGACGTGACGCCTGGCTCGCCGGATACACGCCGGCGATCACGCCGACCCCGGCGCCGATGCCGACGCCGAGGAACACGCTCCAGAGCTCCACCGCGGCGGGCAGCGGACTGACCATGCTGATCAGCTTCGCGAACGCGAAGCCGGTGGCGACGCCGAGCGCGGCGCCCACGGTGCTGAGCGTCGCGCTCTCCACCAGGAACTGGCTCATGATGTCGCGCCGCCGCGCGCCGAGCGACTTGCGGATCCCGATCTCGCGGGTCCGCTCGGCGACCGCCACGAGCATGATGTTCATGATGACGATGGCGCCCACCACGAGCCCGATCGCGGGCAGGGCGACGCCGGCGACCACGAGGTAGCTCTTGATCTTGTTCCAGAACTCGAGCGCGGATTCGGACGTCTCCAGCTCGAAGTTGTCCTTCTGGCTCGGCCGGAGATGCCGGCGGGTCCGCATGACCTCGCGCACGGCCTGCATCTCGGCGATCATGCCGTCGCGGCTGGGCGTCTGCACCATGATGGAGTTGAGGGCGCCGTGCGGCGTCTTGAGCCGGCCGAGCGGCGAGTTCATCGGCGCCATCACGAACTGGTCGAACGAGCGGCCGAAGGCGCTGCCCTGCTTCTCCATCACGCCCACGACGGTATAGGGGGCCCCCTTGATGATGAGCTCGCGTCCGATCGGATCGACGCTGGGGAAGTAGTAGGTCGCGATCTCGTCGCCGATCACGATCACGTTGCCCGCGTTCACGTACTCCTGGGGCGCGAACAGGCGGCCCTTGGCGGGCTCCATCCGCTTGATCTCGAAGTACTGGTCGGTCACGCCGAAGAAGGACGCCGGCTTCGGCTTGTTCACGTACCGGGACTCCACGTTGAAGCCGTTGGCCGCGTACGCCGCCCAGCGGGTGCCGGGGGACAGCGCGGCCACGACCGGCGCGATGTCCTCGATCCTGACCTCGGGCCGGCGGCGCAGCTCGCGCTGCGTCTCCTCGTCGCCGTGGAAGTTGATCTTGGGGGTCCGGCGCAGCTCGAACGAGTTGATCGCGATGACCTTCCCGACGAGCTGCTCCGACATGTACTTGCTCATCCCGCCGACGATCGAGACGACCGCGATGAGGAACGTGACCCCGATCATCACGCCGAGCAGGGTGAAGAAGCTCTTGAGCTTCTGCACCCAGATCTGCTGGAGCGCGAGTCGAATCGCTTCGATGAATGACACGAGGGTTTACACGCCGCCGCGGCGCAGCTGCTCCATGAACGCGCTCTGACGTTCGTCGCTCGCCACCAGGCCGTCACGCAGCACCACGACGCGCCGCGCATGCGCCGCGATGTCGGGCTCGTGCGTCACCATGATCACGGTCTGCCCTTCGCTCGCGAGGGACTCGAACACGCGCATGATCTCCTCGGAGGTGGTGGAGTCCAGGTTGCCGGTGGGCTCGTCGGCCAGGAGGATGGACGGGTTGTTCACGAGCGCGCGCGCGATGGCGACGCGCTGCCGCTGGCCGCCGGACAGCTCGTTCGGCCGGTGATCCACGCGACTGCCGAGCTGCACCCGCTCCAGGGCTTCACGCGCGCGGCGCTTCCGCTCCACGCCGGACACGCCGGCATACACCAGCGGCAGCTCCACGTTGTGCAGGGCCGTGGCGCGGGGCAGCAGGTTGAAGGTCTGGAAGACGAAGCCGATCTCCTTGTTGCGCACGCGCGCCAGCTCGTCCTCGCTCATCGAGGACACGCGCGTCCCGTTGAGCCAGTACTCGCCGTCGTTCGGCGTGTCCAGGCAGCCGATCACGTTCATGAGGGTCGACTTGCCGGAGCCCGACGGGCCCATGATGGCGACGTACTCGTTGCGCTGGATGGCGAGGTCCACGCCGCGCAGCGCCCGGACGATCTCCCCGCCCATGTCGTACTCGCGCTTGATCCCGCGGGTGACGATGACCCAGTCCTTGTCGGGGGCGCCCCCGGTCGCACGGACCACCGCCTGCCGCTCGGCGGTGGCGCCGAGCGGGGCCTCGATGATGTCCTGGCTCACGTCTTGGCCTGCGGCTTCTTGGGGTCCACCTTCGTCTCGCGGACCACCGTGCCGTCCTTCAGCTCGCGGATCGCCTGGTACGTGCCGGCCACGATGCGGTCGCCCGCGTTCAGGCCCGACTGCACCTCGAAGTACTTGTCGCCGGCGATGCCGACCTTCACGGGACGGAAGGAGACCTTGTTGTCCTTGCCCACCACGAACACCCCCTCCACGTCCTTCTTGCCGACTTCCTTCTTCGGTTTGGCCTTGCCGAGGCCCACCGCGGTGTCGCCGGCCGTCAGCGCCTCGTTCTCGCGCACGGTGAGCGCGATGATCGGGATGGTGAGGCGCTGCTTCACCGACGCCGTGATGATCTTGGCGGTGGCGGAGAAGTCGGGACGCGTCTCGGTGGGCGTGTTGAGCAGCTGGATGGTGACCTCGTAGTCCACCGCCTGGTCGGCGGACTGCGCGGACGCCGTCTTCACGGCGCTGTTGGAGATCTTCGTGACGCGGCCCAGGAAGGTCGTGTCGGGGAAGGCGTCGATCTGGATGACGGCCGAGTCGCCGATGGCGATGCGGGCGACGTCGGTCTCGTCGACCTTCACCTTGGTCTCGAGCACGGACATGTCGGCGATGGTGAGCAGCGTGGCCGCATCCTTGTTGAGCGTGCCCTGGATGGCCGTCTCGCCGTTCTCCACGTTGAGCCGCGTCACGCGGCCCGACATCGGCGCGTAGATCGTGGTCTTGCCGAGCGAGCTGCGGGCCTCGCGCAGCAGGGCCGAGCTCTGGTCCACCGAGTGCGCCGCGGCCTCCGCCTGTGCCCGGGAGACGTCGGCGGCGGTGCGCAGCTGCTCCATCTGCTCGTCCGAGATGAGCTGCGGGTTGGTCTTCTTGATCGCCGCCGAGCGCTCGTAGCTCTTCTGCGCCTGGAGGTAGTTGGCGCGCGCCTGCGCCAGCTGCGCGCGCGCCGCGGCGAGCGCGGCGTCGTTGCGCTGGACGTTGGCTTCGGCCTGCTGCGCGTCGATCTGGAGGAGGAACTGGCCCTTGGTGACCATCTGGCCTTCCTTGACGGAGAGCCGCACGATCTTGCCGGTGATGTCGGAGCTCAGGTCCACCTTCATCTGCGGCCGGACCTGGCCGCTCGCGGTGACCGACGCGACGAGGTCGCGCGGCTGCACGGACTCGATTCGGACTTCGACGGCCTTGTTGCGTCCCTTCATCGCGGTCAGGGTGCCGACCAGGGCGAGGACGAGGAGCACCCCGCCGAACACGGACAGCTTCACACGCTTGCTCATTTGATGTCTCTCGGTGGGGTGGAGATCAGCGGAGGGGGCGACCGACGGCGTTCTCGAGCGCGGCGAAAGCCTTGTGGTAGTCGTACACGGCGTTCACGCGATCGATCAGCGCCTGCTCGTACGAGCCGCGCGAGGTGACGACGTCCAGGAAGGTGGATGCGCCGACCCGGTACCGCTCCTCGGCGAAGGCGACTTCCTCCTTGGCCTTGGAGGCGTTCTGCTCCTGGAGCGCCACGGTCTGCGCCGCGGTCGTCAGGGTGAGGTACGCCTGGGTGACGTCGGCGACGAGCGCGAGATCCTTGGCGCGCACGCTGAAGGCCGCATCCTCGCGATCCACCTGCGCGCGCTGCACCCGCTCCTCGCGGGAGAAGTTGTCGAACACCGGCAGCGAGAGCTGCGCGCTCAGGCCGAACGGGGTCCTGGCGTACTTGAAGAACTGGCCGTTCGTGGACCGGATGGCCGCGGCCTGGTCGGCGGTCAGCGTGTACGCCGGCCCGTTGCAGTTGGCGCTCGGGAGCCCCACCGCGACGCGGAGGGAATCCTGCTGGAAGCAGCCCGCCTGCGCGCGGGCGAGTCCGAGCTGCTGCTGGCTCACCAGGTAGTTCGCGTCGGTGTACTGGTACGACGTGCCCCCGAAGCCGGTGCTCAGCGAGAGCGTGGGCGTGTAGAGCGCCTTCGCCACGCGGGTGTTGAGCTCCGCCGCCCGCTCGCGCGAGCGCAGCGCGAGCACCGCGGGATTCTGCCGCCGCGCCAGCTCCAGGAGCGAATCCAGCGAAGCGGTGGGGGCCACGATGGGGAACTCGGTGGTGAGCAGCACCGGGCCCGCCTGCGCCACGCCCATCTGCTGGAAGAGCCGGACGCGCTCCACCTGCACGTCGTTGCGGGCGCGCAGCAGGGCCACCTGCGTCTGGCCGAGCGCGACCTCCGCGCGGCGGATGTCCAGGATGGTGCCCGAGCCGACCGCTACCTTGGCCTTCGCGAGGTCGAGCTGGGTCTGCGCGGTGATGAGCAGCGTGTCCTGCAGCGCGGACCGCGCCTGCGCCTGGAGCACGGTCAGGTACTGCTGCGTCACGACGGCGCGCAGCTGCTCGGCGGAGCCGGTGATGTCCGCCTCCACCGCCTCGCGCTGCGCCATGGCGGCCTTGGGCTGCACGAACGTGGCGCTGTTGACGCGGTAGTTCAGGTTCAGGCCGTAGCTCCCCTGGATCGCGTCGGAGTTGGCGCCGAGGGCGGCGCCGTTGAAGTACTGCTGCCCCCCCTGCTGATAGCGGCCGCCGAAGCTGACGTCCGCCGAGGGCAGGTACGCGCCACGGGCGCTGCGCACGGAGGCGTCGGCGGTGCGCCGGGCGTTCATCTGCGACTGGAAGACCGGGTTGTTGCGGCGGGCCGTCGTGACGGCGTCCTCCAGCGACAGCGGAGCGCCGGCGGCGGCCGATGCGGCCGGCGCGGGGGCCACGGGAACGAGGGTGCCGTTCTGTGCCCTGGCCGCTGGGGAGGCGGCAGCAAGGACGAGCGCGGCGAGCACCAGAGTACGCATCGAGGGGGGTCCTGTGATATGAGTCACCGGCCCGTACGGGACGGGCGGGCGGAGGTTTCACCACTCCGCATACACCACACACGAGGGCGCCGTGGGCGGCGTCACAACTCCCGCGCGCCGCCCCCTACATGTCGTCCGGCAGGGGGGCCACGAAGACGCGGGTCCGGACCTTGGTGCGGATCCGTTCATAGATGGCGGCGCCCTTCTCGGCGGTCGCCAGGGAGGGGCGTCCGATGGAGCCGGAGCTGCCCGCCGGGATCTTCAGCCAGCCCCGCCGGTACCGCCGGAGCTCGTCACGCGACATCATATAGTCTTCCGCCAGGTCCATGCGGACGAGCTGCGGCGCGAGGAAGAGGAGGAGCGAGGTGTCCACCTCGTCGCCGTGCATCGGCTCGGATTGACCCTCCAGCAGCTCGCGGAAGTCCACGGCGAAGATGTCCACGACCCGCACGCGGGCCGCACGCGTGATCACGGTGGCGAGCGCTTCCTGATGCGGGTCGTGCTCGTGCGCCGTGAGCAGGATGAACTCCTTCACCCCGGTCGATTCCCATGTGTCGAGCAGATCGTTGAGCATCCGGTGCAGGGTCTTCTTGCGCAGTGACCCGTTGCCGGCGAAGCCGCGCTCGGTGTCGACGTTCACGCCGTACTCCAGCGTGGGAGCCCGGAGCAGCTGGAATTCGGCCGAGAGGTCGTCGGCGAGGTGCTCCACGATGAGCGTATCGGCGCCGAGGGGCATGTGCCGCCCATGCTGCTCGCAGGTGCCCACGGGGATGATGAGCCGCGGGTCGCGCGCGATGGCCGCGGCGACGTCGTCCGGGCGCATCTCCTTGATGCGGCAGGGCGTGCCCGTTGGCGGCGGAAGGTAGGTCATTCTGGACGCACTCGTGAGGCGGCTGATGCCCCGCGGCGCTGCGCGCAGGCTCGTTGCCCCCGCGACCGCGGGCGCGGCGCTGCTGCTGGCGAGCGGATGGCTCGCCGAGCCCCGGGTAGCTTATCTCGTGTGGGGTATCCTCGCCACCGCAGTCGCCGGCGTGGCGATTCGCTGGGCAGCGCCCACGCTCCGCACCCCGCTCGCCGTGACGGTCGTGTCGCTCGCCGCGGTGGCCATCGCGGCGGGTCGCGCGGAGATGCGCCTCGGCGAGTTCGTGCACGATCCCGCCGCGGTGCGCGCGACGCGGGGCGCCGACCAGCGGAACGCGCTCCGGCACGCGGTGGACGGCGAGCTGGCCGCCCTGCGCGAGGCGGCGCAGAAGGGGCTGCACATTCCCGAGGATCCGGCGGCGGCGGTGCACCTGCTGGACCGCGCGATCCGCGGCGACGCGCGCCGGGCCATCCTCGTGGTGCGCGCGGACACGCTGGTCTCGTGGGCGGGCACCCTCCACGCGGATCCGCACACGCTCGTGGGCCCCTCGGGGGTGGCGGCGACGCCGTTCGGCCTCACGCTGTATGCCGCGGCCGAGAGCGCGGGAACGCGCGTGGTGGCCGCGTCGCTCCTGTATGCGGCCTCGCCGGCCAGCCGCCTCACCCAGGGCCTGGCCCAGCGCCTGCCGGGCGACGAGGTGACGGAGGGGTTCGACTTCGCGCCCGCCACGGACACCCTGAGCCCGGACGCGATCCGCTACGTGGACGGCGCGCGGCCGCTGTTCGTCGCGCGGCCGCGGATGACGTCCACCGACGAGGTGAAGTTCCGCATCCTGGAGCGCGCCAAGGTGCGGGTCGGCGTCGCCCTGCTGCTCGCCTTCATCGCATTCCTGGTGGCCGTCGCGCGGCGCGAGGCGGGCGCGATCGGGGTGACCGTGGGTGCGCTCGTGGTGCTCCGCTGCATCGGAGAGGTGCCGCTGAGCGAGTTCTCCATGCGCTCGCGCCTGTTCGACGCCTCCGTCTACTTCCTGCCCGCCGGCGGCCCGTTCACGGCCAACGCCGGAGCGCTGGCGCTCACGTCGGCGGTGCTGCTCCTGGCCATCCTGCTCATGGTGCGACGCGTGGGGGACCGGCTTCCGCGCCCGCTCGCCGTGGCGGTGGCGGCGATCACGATCGGGGCCGGCCCGTTCATGGTGGCCGCGCTGTCGCGCGGCATCGCGCCGCCCGCCGAGGGAGCAGGGGGCGCGCTCTGGCTCATCTGGAACGTGCCCCTGTGCCTCGCGACCACGGCGCTCCTGGTGCTCGCCGGCTGGGCCGGCCGCGTCGCGCTCGGCGGCCGGCGGGGGCTGCCGGTGTACATCGGACCGCTGCTCGCGCTCGCCGCGGCCATCGCGGCGCCGCTCGTGTGGAACGCGCCAGGCCAGTGGCCGGGGTGGTACAGTGCACTCTGGACGGTGGCCGTGGGCGCGCTGGTGCTCGCGCGTCCCTCGCGCCGCACCATCCTGAGCGCGGCGATGGTCGCCGGACTCGCCGCCACGACGGTGGTGTGGGGGCGCACCTCCAGGGGACGCGTGGAGCTGGCCGAGCGCGACGTCCGCGGCCTCGATGCGCCGGACACGTATGCGGCCACCCTCGCGACGCGGCTCGCGGAGAGCCTGCGCGGGGACAGCCTGCCGCGCACGCCGGAGGCACTGCTCGAGCGCTACCTGGCCTCCGACCTGGCGTCGTCCGGCTATCCCGTGGCGCTCACCTCGTGGGACCACGGCTGCCTGCTCGCGAGCTTCGGCTCCGCCCCGTTCGAGGTGCCCTTCGACACGGTGGGCATGGTGGCGGCAGCGGCGGCGAGCGGCGGGCGCCGCGTGGTGACGACGACGCACGCCGCGGTGTACGGCGTGCGCGTGGTGGCGGTGCCGATGCACGGGGGCGCACTCGCCATCCTCGTGGCGCCGCGCACCCGCCTGATCGGCAACGATGCGTACGCGCGCTGGTACGGCCTCCCGCCGGCCGAGAGCACGGAGCCGCCCTACAGCGCGCAGGTGATCGCGGATGCGCGCGCGTCCACATGGCGGCGCGAGGGAACGGAGCTGCACGGCGACTGGCCGGTGCAGGTGGCCGGCGGCCCGGCACGCGTGCACGTGGAAGTCGACCTGCGCGGGCTGGACACCCTCGTGCCGCGCGGCGGGCTGCTCGTGCTCATCGATCTTGCGGTGGTGGCCTTCGTGGGCCTGCTCGGCGCGGTCGCCGACGGGCGCGCGGGGCGATGGCTGCGGCTGCGGCGACGGCGCGTGCGCAGCTACCGGACGCGCCTCTCGGTGGGACTCTTCCTCTTCTTCCTGGTTCCCGCGGCGGCGTTCGCGGTGTGGTCGTGGCGGCAGCTGTTCGACGACGCGCAGGCGTCCCGACGCCTGCTGGTGACCGAGACGATGCGCGCGGTCGCCGGGGGCGGGGTGCCCGACTGGATCCGGCGCGAGAGCATTCGCCTGGACACCAAGCTGCTGCTCTACCAGAACGGCGCGCTCGTGGATGCGAGCGACTCGCTGTTCGCGGCGCTGGCGCCGATGGGGACGCTCATGCGCCCGGAAGTCGCGCTCCAGCTCAACGTGGCGGCGGAGGTCAGCGCGACGATGGCCGAACGGCTCGCGGGCGCCACCGGCATGATGGGCTACCGCGTCCTCCCGCCATTGGCCGGATCGGGGCTCGTGGTGGCCGCACCCGCGCGCGTGGACGACCTGCAGCTCGACCGCCGCCGCCGCGATCTCGGCGTGCTCGTGCTGTTCGCGACCGCGCTCGGCGCGGCGGCCGCGCTCTGGCTGAGCGACGTGGC
>JAQBPZ010000109.1 GCA_028287225.1 Gemmatimonadota bacterium | reverse complement strand
CAGCGAAGCGCGCCGAGCCCGCGGCCCCCGCCCGGGCCGCGGCGAAGAAGACCACGACCAGGAAAGGGCGATAGCCCGCCACCCAGGAGCCATGATGTCCCATCACGATCACGACGGCGAACCGTACATCGTCATCGAAAAGCACAGCGGCGGGGTCGGCAACCTGCTGCTCGGCGTCCTCATCGGCGCTGGTGTCGCCCTGCTGTTCGCGCCACGGTCCGGCGAGGAGACGCGCCAGGACATCCGGCGGCGCGCGCGCAAGGCGGGCGACACCGTGAAGGACGCCGCGCAGGGCGTGACCGACCAGGTCGTGGACACCTTCGAGAGCGCGCGCGACCGCGTGGAGGAGCAGATCGATTCCGCGCGCACCGCGATCGAGCTGAAGAAGCAGCAGGTGGCACGCGCGGTGGAAGCCGGCCGCGAGGCCGCGCAGCAGGCGCGGGGCGACCTGGAGCGCCGCCTGGCCGAGACGAAGGCGCAGTACGCGTCGGGCGGGGCCGCGGGGGATCGTGGCGCGGCGCGGACGCGCATCCCGGTGCCGGCGGACGACGACACCGGGCTCTGAGGCTCCGGGCATCGCGATCACGGCGAAGCCGCGGCGCACGACCCAGCGATCGCGGATCATCAGCTTCGGCTGGACGTTCCGTGACTACGCGAAGCGCGTCTGGGACAACGCCGGCGAGGACAACGTGCTGTTCCTCGCCGGCGGCATCGCCTTCAACATCCTGCTCGCGGCGGTGCCGTTCGTCCTCCTGCTCGTGTGGTTCCTGACGTACCTGCTCCAGCGCTCGCCCGCCGGCGCGAGCGAGGTGGTGACGCACTACCTGGACAAGCTGCTGCCCGCGCACGTCGAGAGCCCCGACGCGCCCACGCACCGGATCATCAGCACCATCCTCACGCAGAACAAGAACCTCGGCATCTGGAGCTCCGTCGGCTTCATCTGGTTCTCCACGCGCCTGTTCGGATCCCTGCGCACCGTGCTCGCGAGCGTGTTCGACATCGAGAGCGAGCGCGGGATCATCGCCGGCAAGATCTTCGACGTGAAGATGACCGTGCTCTCCACGGTGCTCATCACCGCGAACACGCTCATCAGCACGTACGTGCTGATCGCGACGCGCAGCAGCGTGCAGGTGCTCGAGGACCTGGGCATCCGGAAGGACGTGATGAGCCAGGCGCGCGCCTGGGGCACGCACCTCGTGGCGTCCATCCTCCTCGGCGTGATGTTCTTCGCGCTGTACAAGTTCCTCCCGATCCGGCGCGTGCGCACCAAGACCGCCTGGGTGGCGGCGGTCTTCACCACGGTGATGTTCGAGCTCGCAAAACTGGTGTTTGCGGTCTATGTCAGCTCGTTCAACCCGAGCTCCCTCTACACGGGTACCGTCGCGGCCATCGTCGTGGTGGTCTTCTGGGTCTACTACGCCGCGCTGATCTTCATCCTCGGGGGCGAGGTGGGGCAGGTGTACGAGCTGCGGCGGACCCGGAAGCGGCAGCGCGAAGTCCTGTCGGATTGACGGGCACAGCCACGGCGCGAAGCTTGCTTCTCCCTTGGCCGAACGCATCACACAGAGAGGCCACCCATGCGTAACAGGATCCTGCTCGGCGCCGCGCTGCTCGCGCTGCCCCTGGGCGCCTGCAAGAAGACGGGCGACGGCGAGTACCAGGTCAAGACCCCGACGATCGGCACCGACACGCACACCGTCACGACCCCCCAGGTCGAGATGGGCACGAAGACCGATACCATCAACACCCCGGTCGTCGGCACGCAGAAGGACACGATCATCGTGAACAAGCCGGTCGTCGGCACCAAGAAGACCGAAGTGACGACCCCGACGATGAAGGTCACCAAGCCGTAAGCGACGCTGTCGTCGACGTCTGTCAGTGGAGCGGCACACCGGGCTAGATTCGGTGTGCCGCTCGACGTTTCGGGCGGACCCGCCCCCCCGCCGACCGACCAGATGACCGCTCCCGTGATCGACATCCGCTCCGACACCGTCACCCGACCCACCCCCGCGATGCGCCGCGCCATGGCGGAGGCCGAGGTGGGCGACGACGTCCTCGACGGCGACCCGACGGTGCGCCGCCTCGAGGCGCGCGTCGCCACCATGCTGGGCAAGGAAGCGGGGCTGTTCTTCCCCACCGGCACCATGGCGAACCAGACGGGCATCGCCGTCCAGTCGACGCCGGGCACCGAGGCGCTCCTCGACGCGAACGCCCACATCATCCACTGGGAGATGGCGGGGGCGGCGGCCATCTGTGGCGTGCAGGTCCGTGGAGTGCCTGCGGGGGAGGGCCGCCTGGTGATGGACGCGGACGACCTCCGGCGCACCATCCGCCCCAGCTCCATCCATGCACCCTCCGCCAGCATCGTCTGCTTCGAGAACACCCACAACGGCGCCGGGGGCAAGGTCACCCCGCTGGCCGGCCTGCGTGCCCTGCGTGCCGTGGCGGACGAGCACGGCCTGCCCGTGCACATGGACGGCGCACGGCTCTGGAACGCCGCCGCCGCGAGCGGCGCCTCGCTCGCCGACCTGGGCGCCTGCGCCCACACGGTGATGCTGAGCTTCTCCAAGGGGCTGGGCTGCCCGGTGGGCGCGATCCTCGTCGGCGAGGCCGCGACGATCCGCCGCGCGCACATGGTCCGCAAGCGGCTCGGGGGCGGCATGCGCCAGTCCGGGATCCTCGCGGCCGCCGCGCTCTACGCGCTCGACACCAACCTCGACCGCCTGCGCGACGACCACGCGAACGCCAGCGCCTTCGCGGCGATCGTCGCCGGCGCCCCCGGCGCTCGCGTCGTGACGCCCGACACGAACATCGTGATGATCGACCTCCCGCCCGGCGTCGCCAGCACCGACGTCGCCGCGCGGGCCCGCGAGGAGGGGGTGCTGATCAGCCCCTGGAGCAACACGCGCGTGCGCGCGGTGGCGCACCTCGACGTGGACACCGCGATCATGACGCGCGCCGCCGGGATCGTGCGCGACGTGATCGCCGCCGCCACGGCCTGACGGCGCCCGGCGCGTTGTGGCCGGCCGGGTGGCAGGTTAAATTACCGGTGTCCCAGGTCCCGAAGGGCGGCAGCCTTCTAACTCCGTCAGGACCCCGAAGGTAGCAGCGGCATGAGGTGTCTGACGTCGCTTCGTCAGGCCTGGGGCACTCGGCGCGAGATCACAGCTCCTGAAGAGGAGGGTGACTCGCGCCGTTTTTGCTTCAGGCCGCCGCAGGGGCTGTTTGCGTACGCGAATTCCTGCGAATGGGTAGCGAATTCTCGCGATCAAACTGTTTGGAGGGTGCGCCGTGGCCGGCCACTCTGACGGCCCGACTCGGCGCACCCCCAAACCCCTGCAGTTGGCACGAGTCGCGAAAATTCCCTACCCATTCGCAGGAATTCGCGTACGATTTCGGAGGAATTCGCGTGCGATGAATGGCAGGCAGGAATCGGCGAGCGCGAGCGCCTGACGCCGCCTCGATTCGGGCGCTAACTTTCCCGAATGTCCCTCGCCCTCGCCCGGAAGTATCGCCCGAAGACCTTCGCCGACGTCGCCGTGCAGGGGCATGTGGCCGCGACGCTCAAGGGGGCCATCGCCCGGGGGCGCGTGGCGCACGGCTACCTCCTCTGCGGGCCGCGCGGGGTGGGCAAGACGACGCTGGCCCGCGTGCTCGCGATGGCGCTCAACTGCGAGCACCGCGGCGATCCCGCGCTCGACGGCGAGCCGTGCGGCAAGTGCGCCTCGTGCACGCGCATCTGGGCCGGCGCCTCGTCGCTCGACGTCGTGGAGATCGACGCCGCCTCCAACCGCGGCGTGGACGACGCGCGCGAGCTGCGCGAGCGCGCCATGTACGCGCCCTCCGGCGACGACCAGTACAAGGTCTACATCGTGGACGAGGCGCACATGCTCACGCGCGAGGCCTGGAACGCCCTCCTCAAGGTCCTGGAGGAGCCGCCCCCGCGCGTCGTGTTCGTGTTCGCCACCACCGAGCCGCAGAAGATCGCGCAGGCGGCCGCCCCGGTGCTCAGCCGCCTCCAGCGCTTCGACTTCAAGCGCATCGGGCCCGCCGACATCCGCCAGCGGCTCGAGCGCGTGCTCGGCGAGGAGGGGATCACCGCCGACCCCGACGCGCTCGCGATGATCGCGCGCGCCGCCGACGGGTCCATGCGCGATGCGCTCTCGCTCACCGACCAGGTGCTCTCCATGGGCGACGGCAACGTTGCCCCCGACCGGGTGCGCGATGCCCTCGGGCTGGTGCCCGAGGACGAGTTCCTCGCCCTCCTCGACCTGCTCGCGGCGCGGCGCGCCGGCGACGTGTTCGCCTTCGTGGCGCGCCTCGCGGACGCGGGCATCGACTTCGGCCAGTTCCTCACCGGCTTCGCCGACATGGTGCGCGCGCAGCTCGCCGTCACCCTCGGCGGCGCCCCGCCCGAGGTCAGCGAGCGGGCGCGCGAGGCGCTCGAGGCGCGCCGAGAGGCGTTCGGCGCGAGCGACCTGCTGCGGATGCTGACGGCGGTGACCGAGCTCGAGCCGCGCTTCCGGAAGAGCGGGCAGCAGCAGCTCCTGCTCGAGGCGCTGCTCGTCCGCTTCGCGCTGCTCGATCGCACCGTGTCGCTGGAAGCCGTGCTGCGCGGGCTCGGCGGCGGTGGCGGCGGCGCGGGGGGCGGATACGACGAGCCCGCGGCCGCCCCGCGTCGCGCCGC
>JAQBPZ010000108.1 GCA_028287225.1 Gemmatimonadota bacterium | reverse complement strand
ACGGGGGGCGGCGGGACGGGGGGCGGCGGGACGGGGGGCGGCGGGAGGTCGTGTCATCTCAGTACCAAGATACTTAGCAGTGAACCGTCCCGCAAGGCCGCCGCCCCGCCGCCCGGCGCGCCTAGCGCGGCGCCGGCGTCGAGGCCTCGTTCATTCCCTCCAGCAGCAGCGTCACGCGCGCCACCTCACCCGCCGCGATCGCCTCCCGCGGCGTGCGTCCCTCCAGCTCCGGCAGGGCGGTCTCCAGCCACTGCACCGCGTCCTCGGTCTCGTCGAACCGGATCGCCAGCTCGGCGAGCAGGAGCTGGCGGATCTTCTTCTTCATGATGCGCTTGTTCATCGTGTTCCTCGGACGGGCGTCGGGGTCGGCGTGCTCGGCGGGACGGGAGACCGCTCCCTCCCACGGAGCGCGCGGGCTGGCGATACTTCGATTGGCGATACGCCCAGAAGCTAGCCAACGCATCCTTCTTCCGCCCGAGTCCATGTCCCGTCTCCGTCTCCTTCCGCTCGCCGCCCTTCTCGCGGGATGCGCCTCCGCGGGCGGCTCGGCGGCCACGCGTCCAGGGGAGCTTCCCCTCTCGCACGCGCCGCGACCCACCGAGGGAGCCATCACCCCGGCGGACCTGATGACGCGTCTCTACATCTTCGCCGACGACTCCATGCTCGGCCGCGAGAGCGGCACCCTCGGCAACGTGCGCGGCACCAACTACGTGGCGCGCGAGATGGCGCGCATGGGGCTGCAGCCGGCCGGCGAGAACGGCACCTGGTTCCAGACCGTGCCCGTCGTGGTCAGCCAGGTAGAGTCCACCTCCGGCGTCTCGGTGGATGGCTCCGCCCTCGGTCTGTGGCGGGACGTCGCGCCGCAGCTCGGCGGCGCGGGCATGCGTTCCGCCACGGTGCGCGCGCCGGTCGTCTTCGGTGGCCAGGTGGGCGGCACGATGATCGATTCCACCGACGCGGTGGGCAAGGCGGTCGTCTTCCTCCCCGCCGCGCCCGTTGCCCCGATCGCCGGTGTGCGCATGGCGACGGTGCCCTTCGCCGGCGCTCCCGCTGCTGCGCGCGCGCAGCAGGTGAGCATCCTGCCCTTCGCGCGCAACGCGGCGGCCATCATCTACGTGGTCCCCGATTCGGCGGCGGCGAGCGTGTTCGACCGCATGCGCCAGCCGCAGCAGGAGCTGGCCCCGGCGGCCGGCGCCGCGACGCGCAACCCCGCCCCCGTGCTGTTCGTGTCGGCCAGCGCGGCGCGACAACTGTTCGGCGGCACGGCCACCGACGCCGTGCGACGGGGCACCGCGGGCGGCACGCTTGACGCGCGTCTGTCCGTCTCGCATGTCCCCACCCCGTTCCCCGCTCGCAACGTCATCGGCATCCTGCCCGGTGGCGACGCCAGGCTGCGGGGCCAGTACGTCGCGATCGGCGCGCACAACGACCACATCGGGCTGACCCCGCGCCCGCTCGACCACGATTCCGTGCTCGCGAACAACATGGTGGTGCGCCGCCAGGGCGTGCAGGACGCGGTGCGGCTGCCCACCGCCGCCGAGGCCGCGCGCATCGCCGAGCTGCGCGACTCGCTGCGCATCGCCCACGGCGGCGTCCGCGCCGACTCCGTGAACAACGGCGCCGATGACGATGGCTCGGGCACCGTGGCGATGCTGGAGATCGCCGAACGGTTCGCGACGGCGCCGAACCGGCCCGCGCGCTCGCTGCTGTTCGTGTCGCACACCGGCGAGGAGAAGGGGCTGTGGGGCTCGCAGTGGTTCACCGATCACCCCACCGTGCCGCGCGACTCCATCGTCGCGCAGCTCAACATGGACATGGTGGGCCGCGGCAAGCCGACGGACATCATGGGCCGCGGCCCCAACAACGTGCAGCTCATCGGCCCGCGACGGCTCTCCACCCAGCTGGGCGACGTGATCGACTCCGTGAACGCGGCGCGGACGCCGCACATGGACATCGACGCGTCGTTCGACACCAACGGGCATCCGCTCAACCGCTACTGCCGCAGCGATCACTACATGTACGCCCGCTACGGCATCCCGATCACCTACTTCTCGCTGGGCTACCACACGGCGTACCACCAGGTGATCGACGAGCCGCAGGACATCGACTACGAGCACATGGCGCGCATCGCGGGCTTCGTGCACGACATCGCCGAGGCGGTGGCGAACCGCGCGCAGCGCCTCGTGGTGGACAAGCCGAAGCCCGATCCGCAGGGAGGCTGCCGGCAGTAGCACGTCGCGGGTGACGCACATCACAAATCTGCGGCGCGGGATTCGCAGTTCGGAGTGGCGCGCTCAACCGCGCCACTCCGCACTCCTCCATTCCCGACGATGCGCTCCTCGATCCTGATCGCGTTCACCAGCCTCGCCCTGCTCTCGCTGCCGGCCTGCTCACGCTCCACGCCGGAGTCGCGCCCCGCGCCGGCGCCCGCACGCCGCACCACCACGAGCACGCGGCCGGCTGCGCCGCCGGGCCCCACGAAGGCGAATGCCGAGGCCTGGGCCGACGAGCTGATCACGCGCACCAACGCCGAGCGTCGCAACGCGCGCCTTACGCCCCTCACGCGGAGCATCAACCTGATGCGCGCGGCGGAGCTTCAGGCGGCGCAGATGGCGCGCGTCAACGTGATGGAGCACGACATCCCCGGCGCGGCGTATCCCACGCTCGCATCGCGCCTCGCCTACGTGAAGTATCCGGTGCGCGCCGCCGGCGAGAACATCGGCGAGGGCTATCGGTCGCCGGCGGAAGCGGTCGCGGGGTGGATGGCATCGTCGGGACATCGGGCCAACATCCTCTCCGCGAGCTACACGGAGATCGGCACGGCGATGGCGCCGGGCCCCGGCGGCACGGTGTTCTGGGTGCAGGTGTTTGGCCGGCCGCGCTGAATCAGACCGGGCGCGACTCGCCCTTCGCCACCGTGAGCAGCTGGCGCCCGATCACGATGTGCACCACGAGCAACGCGATCACCACGCCCGCCACGGTGAACCAGCTCAGGAAGCGCAGCGTGCCGTCCATCCCCGAGCTGCCGGTGGGCCGGGTGATGAAGACGAAGAGCGCATAGAGCGCGGCGAAACCGGCGCAGGCGGCGAAGGCGCCGAATCCGGCCAGTCGTGCGATGCGTGGGGGCATGGGGCTCCGGGAAAAAGAGTGGCGCGAACTGAATAACGAATAACGAGTAACGAGTAACAGGGGGCGTCCCGGGCGGTTGTCATCCCGCAGGAGGGAGCCCCGACGCTGCGCGCGGGGTGAACTCCGCGACCGAGTGTCGGGATCTTCCATCCCGTGCTCGTGGCTGGCCCCAGCACGGGAGAGCATGCCCCGACCGCTTCGCGGCGGGGTGACACCACCGCCCGGGACGCCCCTCGACTTACTCGTTACTCGTTACTCGTTTTTCCTTTACGCCTGCACCAGCAGTTCAACTCCCGCGCCGCTGACGCGGTGGGAGACCAGGGGGAGCGGCGGATCGGCCTCGTCCGCGATCGTGATGGCCGTGCGGAGCGCACCGCGGCCGCTCTCCACGCCGGCCCGGTCGCGCGCGAAGATCGTCGCGAGGGGCTCGCCCTGCTCCACCCAGTCACCGGGGCGTGCGGTGATCATGAAGCCCACCGAAAGGTCCAGCTTGTCCTCCATCGTCGTGCGGCCGCCGCCCAGGGCGGTGATGCCGCGCCCGATGGCGCGGGGCTCCACCCGCGAGACGAACCCGCGCCGCGGCGCGGTGAACAGCTCCACCTCCGCGGCCTGCGGCAGGAGCGCGGGATCGTCCACCACCGCGGGGTTGCCCCCCTGGGCCTCGATCATCTTCTGGAAGTGCTCGGCGGCCCGTCCGGTGCCGATGGCGCGCTCCATCGCGCGATGCGCCGCGTCGTGATCGGGCGCCGCGTTCGCCAGCACCAGCATCTCCGCGCCGAGCGCATACGTCACCGTCATCAGGTCGGGCGGACCCTCGCCGCGCAGCGCGAGGATGGATTCCTCCACTTCCAGCGCGTTGCCGCACGCGCGGCCCAGGGGCCGGTCCATCGCCGTGATCAGCGCCACCACCGGACAGCCATGGTCCGCGCCGAGCTCGATCATCGTGCGCGCCAGCTCGAGCCCCCGGTCGAGCTCCGGCAGGAACGCCCCCGATCCACGCTTCACGTCGAGCACCAGCCCCGTGAGGCCCTCCGCCAGCTTCTTGCTCATGATGCTCGCCGCGATGAGCGGGATGGCCTCCACGGTGCCGGTCGCGTCGCGCAGCGCGTACATCTTCCGGTCCGCCGGCGCGATCTCGGCGGTCTGGCCGATCAGGGCGCAGTCGAGCGTCTCCAGCAGCGCGCGCGCCTCGGCGAGCGAGAGGTCGGTGCGGAAGCCGGGAATGGACTCGAGCTTGTCGAGCGTGCCGCCGGTATGGCCGAGGCCCCGCCCCGACATCATGGGCACCGTCACGCCGAGCGACGCGATGAGCGGCGCGAGCACGATGGACACCTTGTCGCCGACGCCCCCGGTGGAGTGCTTGTCGATGCGCGGCTTGTTCAGGTAGGCGAGGTCCAGCGTCTCGCCGCTGTGCAGCATCGCGTCGGTGAGCGACGCGGTCTCGCCGCGGTCCATCCCGCGGAGAAAGCACGCCATGAGGAACGCGGCCATCTGGTAGTCGGGGACATGGCCCGCGGCATACGCATTGGCCAGGGCGCGCCACTCGCCCGGTTCGATGCGCCCGCCGTCCCGTTTCCGCTCGATGAGCCTCAGTGCGAGCATTGACCGGTCTCTGGGGTATCCGTACACTGACGGTCGGGCACGCTGCGCTCCCGCCGCCGACTCGCTGCTCCTGCCATTCCCGGCCCCACCCTCGTGCCGGACCGCTGTTCGCTCACCTGCATCCTGGAGTCTTCCTCATGATCGTGACCTACGCGTCGCGCCGCCTGCTCGGCGCGGCCGCTGTCCTCACTCTGGCGGCGCTGCCCGTGCGCGCCGCCGCCCAGTCGGCCGCCGAGCACATCACCCTCGGCGACCGTGCGCACGCGTCCATGAACGCGCCCGTCGCGCTGAAGCACTACGAGGAAGCGGTCAAGAGCGATCCCCGGTCGTACGAGGCGCTGTGGAAGGCCTCGAACGAAGCGGTGGAGACGGGGGAGTTCATGGAGAACGAGGACGAGCGGACTCGCCTGTATTCGGAGGCCGAATCATACGCACGTCGCGCCGTGGAGGCGAATCCGGGCGGCGCGGACGGACATTTCATCCTGGCGAAGGCGCTGGGCCGGAAGGCGCTCTCGCTCGGCAAGCGGGACCAGGTGAAGTACGCGGGCGAGGTGCGCACGCAGGCGCTCGAGGCGCTCCGCATCAACCCCAATCATCCGGGCGCGCTGCACGTGATGGGGATGTGGAACTACAACGTGATGCGCCTCAGCGGCATGACGCGCTTCTTCGCCAAGCAGTTCCTCGGCGGCAAGGTGTTCGACTCGGCGAACTGGGACGACGCGCAGCGCTACATGGAGGAGTCGGTCCGGAACGAGCCGAACCGCCTGGTGCACCACCTCGACCTCGCCCGCGTGTACGCGGCGCGCGGGGACAACGACCGCGCCCGTGCCCAGTACGACGCGACGATCCGCGGGACGGCGACGGAGTACAACGACCGCCGGTTCCAGACCGAGGCGAAGAACGAGCTGG
>JAQBPZ010000095.1 GCA_028287225.1 Gemmatimonadota bacterium | reverse complement strand
GACCCGGTGACGACGCAGCGGCTCATCAGCACCATGGAGATCGGCACGCACACCCAGCGGCACCTGCCGCTCGACACGCTCACCGACATCGGACAGGCCGAGGAGCTGGCGAACTCGAAGCGCATCGCGGAGCAGCTCACGGGGCGCCCGGTGCCGGGCTTCCGTCCCCCCGAGGAGCGGTTCACGCCGGCCACGCTCCAGATCTGGGCCGACCTGGGCGGGCGCTACGTGTTCGCCAGCAACAACGGCCGCGCGGCGGGCCCGGAGATCCTCCCGCTGCTTCCCGACTCCCTCATCCTGCTGGGCCGCGTGTCGGAGGACGACTACGAGATCCTCGACCGCTCCAACATCCGCGACCGCGCGGAGATGTCGCACCTGCTCATCTCGCAGGTGGGCGAGAGCATCGCGTACCGCGGGCTGTACATGTTCAGCTACCACTCGCACATGATGTCGCAGAAGGCGCTCACCCCCGTGCTCCAGGAGCTCGCCTCCAAGCTGCGGCAGACGCCGGAGATGTGGACCGCCACGGCGGGGCAGGTGGCGGAATGGTGGCGTGAGCGTGCCGCGGTACGGCTCGCGACCGCGCCCGACGGGCGCAGCGTCCTCCTCACCAACCGCGGGCCCCACGAGTTCACCGGGGGCCGGCTGGTGGTCGACGCCCCGAACGGCGCCCGCCAGTTCGTCGTCGTCCCCACGATCGCGCCGGGCGCATCACTGCGCGTGGATGCCGCGGGCAAGGCCACCGCCGCGCCGACCCCGCCCGAGCCGGCCGCGCCCGCGCCGCTCGTCGCCCCCGCCCTTCAGCGTCCCCTGGCGGCGCGCTGAAAGATGGCGGTGTAGTGGCTGATGCGTTCGAGGTAGTCGCCCGACTCCTCGTTCAGGTGCTGCGTCCAGTCCCGGCCGTATTGCTGCACCAGAGCGCCCACGTACTCCTGGCCCTGGTTGTAGCTCACCGTCACGAGCGCCAGCAGGTCGGTCTCGGAGAGCGGTCCGCCGTTGGCGAGCTTCGTGCGCGCCATGGTGCCGTACTGCCCGGGCCAGGTGTCCTCGGTCCAGACGTGGGCGAGCACCCGAAGCCAGAACAGCGCGGCGCGCGTGGCCGTCCGCGGATCGAACAGGTACTCGGTGCGCGGACCGAGCTGACCGCTCCGGAGCAGGCTGTCGGTGCGGGACTTCCGCGCGAGCGAATCGTGCACCACCGGCGAGCGTGGCCACCGGCGCACCTCGTCGTACATCCAGCGCCACGCCGGCGCGTCGCGGGCGATGATGCGCAGGTCCTCGTCCGCGATGTACGTCATCTGGGCGATGCCGTTGGCCGGCACCGCGCTGGTGGCCAGCGGATCGAACCCGCTCTCCTTCGCCATGATGGCCGCGACGAAGTTCGGGTTGATGCGGAGGCGCGGGTCGGCGCTCCACTGCGCCATGGTCGGCGCATGCTCCTTCCAGTACCGGTCGTACAGCGCCACGTCGGTGATGCGGGGGCTGCCGTTCTGGTTCACGAGCGAATCGGGGGACGCATGGCCCAGCGGCAGCGACTCGGCATACCAGAAGCGGGCCGCCGGGTCCACGACGACGCGCACCGGTGCGATGGCTGCCTGCTGGGCCACCACGCGGGCTGAATCGCCCGCCGGCGCGGCCTGCGTGGACGCGCAGGCCGCGCCCATCACCACGAACAGGGCAGCGTGCATCAGCGCGCGAGTCATGCGGTGGCCTCGCGCCGGGATCCGGTGCGCCGCACGAGGGCCATCACGACGCCCGACAGCATCGGCACCAGGAGGGCGAGGCTCGCGGCCCCGAGCACCACGCCGAACGTCCATTCGAGACCGCGGCGGATGGCGCGGCCAACGGGGTGGTCGATGATCGCGGTGCCGTCGTTCAGGCGGTCCTTGCCGGGCGCGGTGGCCTCGGCCTGCTTCAGGCTGCGCTCGATGTCGCTGTCGCTGCTGTCGAGCTGCCGGGCCTCACGCAGGGCGACGAGGGCCGCATCGCGCTGGCCGAGCGCCAGCAGCGCGGTCGCGAGGGCCTTGCGCGTCTCGATGGACGTGCGGTCGATGGCCGCCGCCGCGCGCAGGTGTGGCACCGCTTCGGCGGCGCGGCCGAGCCGCAGGAGCAGGCTGCCGAGTCCGGCACGCCCACGGAACGACAACGAATCCAGCTTCACCGCCTGCTCGTGCGACGCCAGTGCCTCCTGGAGCCGGCCCTGCCGCTCGAGGACCAGCGCGAGGCTCTCGTGGTAGGCGGCGATGCCCGGCGTCGTCGCGAGGGCGCTCCGGTACCGCGCCTCCGCCTGCGCGAGCTGCTCCGCCGCCGCCGCCTGTGTGGGGACGGGGGCGGGGGCGGCCAGCGACGAGGTCGGCGCGGGCGGCACGGCGGGCATCGCGGAGGGGGTCGCGGAGGCCGTCGGTTTCGCCGCGTCCGCCTTGCGAGGGGTGGCGCGATGCCGGCGCGACTTCCGCCGGTGTCGCTGGCGCTCGGCGGCCGGTGCCTGGGCGGCCGGCGGAGCCTTCGCGGCGGCTGCGCCGGGCACAACGGGGTCCTGTGCGCCGGCCAGGCGCACGGCGAGCAGCACGGACACGAGAAGGGGAGACATTGCCGCTGGAGGATGCACGTGAGGTGCCACGCGTCGTCCACGTCCCATGCGGGGACGCAGGCAGGAACGGACGCGGGCCGCGCCGAGGCTCCGGTGGACCCTCGAGCGGCGCGGGAGAGTAGAGAATAGCCATGGCGCCGCCGCACCGGGCGGCTGGCCGGGTGCAGTCTCGCCCGCCTCGGCATATCCGTTGCTCTAAGGGAAGGCCGATGTCACAACAGAGGATGGTCCCGATGCGATTCCGCTCCTTCGCGCTCGTCGTCGTTGGTGTCATGGCAGCCGGGTGCTCGTCGGGCCCGCAGGCGATCGACGGCCCGCAAGGGGGCGGGGCGGTGCTGCAACCCGTGTCCACCTCCCTCTCGGGCGAGGCCGGCTTCGCCCTCGCCGAGCCGGTGCGGGTGAAGGTGGTGGACGACAAGGGGACCCCGATGGCCGGGGAGACCGTGACCTTCGAGGTCACCGGCGGTGGCGGGTCGGTGAGCCCCGCGGCCGCCACGACGGATTCCGCCGGCATCGCCTCCACGCAATGGACGCTGGGTCCAACGCCCGGCACCAACTCCCTCAAGGCGACGCGCGGAACGAGCATCACGATCACGGCGAACGGCACCGACGGGCTGGGAACCGCGATCCTCAAGGTCTCCGGGGGCACCACCGATTCGCTGCCGGCGGGGTGCGCCGTGCGGGAGCCGTTCACCGTGCAGGTGGTGGACAAGGCCGGCAGCCCGGTGCAGGGCGCCACGGTGAACTTCGAGGTCGCCACGGGCGATGGTACCGTCGCCGCCCCGACGATGAAGACGGGCCCCGACGGCATGACGTCGACGGCGTTCCGCGTCGGCTTCCTCGGCGGCGCCAACGTGGTGCGCGCGGTGCTCCGCACGTCGGCCAGGCCGTCCGTGGAGTTCTCGGCGCGGTCCGCGCCCGCGGCGCCGAACGGCTTCTCCATCATCGGCAAGACGATCTACGATCCGGGCACCTGCAAGCCCGTGCTCTTCCACGGCGCGGCGCGGCCCGCCCTGCAGTGGTGGTACAACGCCGACGACCAGTGGGCGCAGTTCGCGCAGCAGGCCACCATGCTCAAGGCGTGGGGCGCGAACGTGATCCGCATCCCGGTGTCGGAGACCTACTGGACGACCGGCACGTACTGGAACGGCGAGGCGGTGAAGGCGGGCGTCGACTACAAGGCCAAGGTCATCAGCGCGGTGAACACGGCGCGTGGCCTGGGGCTCACGGTGATCGTGGACCTGCACAGCTCCGATCGCGGCATCACGAACTACACGGACACGCCGGACATCTACAAGATGCCCGACGTGGAGCACAGCATTCCCTTCTGGCGGGACATCGCGACGGCGTTCAAGAACGACGGCGGCGTGATCTTCGAGCTGTACAACGAGCCGCACCCCCGCGAGGACGTCTGGACCGACGGCCAGATGGACGCGCAGGCCTGGCAGCTCTGGCGCAACGGCGGCGTGGTGGAAGCGGGCAAGGACTACCCGTGCAGCGACTGCCCGACCCTGCCGGCGTATAACGCCGCGGGCATGCAGCAGCTCTACGACGCGATACGCGGCGTGGGCGCGCGCAACCTGGTGCTCGTCAACGGCGTGCACTGGGGCTACTCGCTCCAGGGCATTCCGCAGTACGCGCTCGCGGGCTACAACGTGATCTACGGCACCCACCCGTACGACTGGGCGGACAAGCAGCCCGACCAGTTCGACAAGGAGTTCGGGTTCCTCGCGGCCACGTATCCGGTGATGATCTCCGAGTTCGGCTCGTATACGTGCGCGCCCAACCCGGCCGCCAATACCCTGGGCCCGGAATACAACCGCCGCGTGCTGGACTACGCCGACGCGAAGGGCCTGTCGTGGGTTGCCTGGGCCTTCTGGACGCCGCCACCGGAACCGGCGGTGGGCCAGACCGCGGCGCAGCGCGCCGAGCAGCTCTGCGCACGCTCGGCGCTCATCGCCGACTGGAACGGCACCCCCACGACGACGGGCCAGATCGTCAAGGACCGGCTCGCGAGCTACAGGTAGCCTCTCGTGCGGTCAGGATGGCGGGGCCGGCGAGAGACCTCGCCGGCCCCGCTTGGCATTCAGGTACCTGCGCGCTGGTCGGCTGATCCGGTTCAACCGTCTGGATTCCGTCGTACCGGCGCGATGGCCTCGGCGACCGGGGCTGGAGGGTCAACTGACTGGGACTGCTCACGCATCCAACGGATTGATGCGAGGGTACGCGACCTTCCGAAACGGCCCGCCACGCCCTCGTGCGACAGCCGGCACCGCTCCTTTACTCGTCGAGATGGTACGACGGCCGGCCACCGCAACTGATGGAGGGTGCGGGGGCCGAGATCTCCGCCCCGCACCCTCCAATCTCTCGGTGGCCGGCCCTCCAGCGAGGTCCGACCACGCAAGGGATGTCCGGTACGGAAAGGAGGAGGGGAGCCCTGGTGCGCGACGGCCTTGAGCACTCCTCCGCGCCCTCCGCGGTCAAATGCTGTTGAAGCGCTGGCACCGCCCCGACCCTTTGCGCGCGGCGGAGATATCGGCCCCGCATCATTCATCAGTTGCGGTAGCCGGCTCTCGTATCATCTCGACGAGTAAAGGAGCGGTGCCGGCTGTCGCGCGACGGCCTGGCGGGCCATTTGGAGGGCGACTTGTGTACGACGGATCCGTTGGATGCGTGAGCAGTCCCAGTCAGTTGACC
>JAQBPZ010000092.1 GCA_028287225.1 Gemmatimonadota bacterium | reverse complement strand
GCCGCCGGCGCGAGCGCGCCGGAGCGCGACCGCAGCGGGTGGGACCGCGCCGCCGGCCCCGCGCTCCTCGTGCAGGGCGCTGCGCTCGACGAGGCAATCGTCGTCTATCCCTTCGCCGACGATACGCTGGATCAGGCGCACCTCGACTCGGCAGGCACCAACGGTGGGAGCGCGGTGCTGTTCGGGCGCGGCGGCGCGCGGTTCGCCGCGCGGCTCGGCGCACTCCCCGACGACACCGAATCGGCCTGCGAGCGCTGGCTCCTGCGTGACGTCCGCCCGGAGGCCGGCGGCACCAGCTGGTCCGTGGGCTTCGTCGACGCTCGCGTCGTGCCCGTGATGCTCGATTCCGTTGACGTGCTGTCCCCACGTGACAGCATCGCGCTCGCCGCGGAGGCCTCGCGCGTGGCATCCGGCGTCACGGCGCCCACCGGCCCATCGTTCCAGGGGCTGCGCTTCGCTGCACGCGACATCCGACGGTTCCAGGCGAAGCCCGGCGTCCAGGCGTTCGTGGCACACCTCAGCCGGCAGGTGAATCAGGAGGCCAACCCGCAGGTGGAGCAGACGCTCATCATCGCGGAGCGCGACAGCGGTGTGACCACAGGCCCCTACCGCCTGGTGTACGCCGAGCGTTCCTTCGGGCGCGAGGAAGCGGTCACCACGCCGGAGGTGCTCGCCGCGGTGCGGCTTGGCGGCTCGCCGGAGCCGACGCTCGTCATCGCCCGGGACAGCGAAGGTGGCGTCGTCTACGCGCTGATCGAGCGCACGGGCCCGGGCCGCTGGCGCTCGCGCTGGACGAGCCCCCCCGCGCAGTGCAGCGCAGTCTGAGGCGGTTGCCTCGCTGCACGGATCGTCTCCGACTCGCGGTTCCCGCTTCTGCCGAGCGAGAGATCAGCGATGCCGCGGCGGCAGGTAGGGCCCCGCGAGGTCCCAGTGCCAGGCGTCCACGCGTTCACCCGTGCGTGGATCCTTGAGCGGCTTGTGCTGGAGGCGCGAGGCGGGAATGCCGACCGCCGCGCCGTAGGCGAGGAGCCGGGCGCAGTCCGTGGAGACCAGGTGCGCCATCGGCCGGCCCTTCCACACGTGCCGGTGCAGCCACAGCCCACCGTCCATCGCGTGGATCATCCCCGCTCGGCGCGACGCGAACTCGCGGTACGGGGGTCCTGGCTCCCGTGCGGGAGCGCTGTCGCCGTGCACCACCGCGAGCTAGGCCGGCGCGGAGCCCGTGCTCACTGACACACCGCCGCGCCTTCGGCCTGGTTGGGGTACGGCGCGGTCGTCTCGCCGTAGTAGATCGTGCACTGCAGCGGGTACGACAGTGGATGCGTCGCCGTGGCCACCCAGGCGGCGCCGGCGTGCGTCGTGCCGATGGTCATGATCACGCCCGGGGACGGACGGAACTTGAGCGCGGCCGTGTCCACCGAGTATGTCTTCTGCTCGAAGTAGTACGACTCCTCGGCCACGGCGAGATTCCGCAGGTCGCTTCGCAGCGCCGCGGAGTTCGCCTTGCCCTTGGTGTTCTGGAACTTCGGAATCGCGATCGCGGCCAGAATGCCGATGATCACGACCACGACCAGAAGCTCGATGAGAGTGAACGCGGCACGAGGACGCGGCATCGCGAGTTCCAGGATATCGGTGAGGGCAGCACGACGAGGCGGGAGATGAGGACCAGCTGGCAGTCCCATCCGGGCACGCTGCAATGGCAAGGCCGGTGCCCGATGCCGCAAGTTGCGCTAAGCCGCTGTGAAGTCAAGACTTAGCATAGTGTTGCTTGCCTTGACACGCGAGCCGCGTCTCGGTCGTATTGCCACAAGCCGCGCAGACTGCGAAATCAGGAATGTGACCCACCTCACATCTTGGTCTCCAGCCAGTTCAGCCCCGTCCCCGAATCCACCACGAGGGGCACGGAGAGGCTGGCGGCGCCTTCCATCTCGCTCGTCACCAGGGCGGTCACCGTCTCCAGCTCCTCCACCGGCACCTCGAGGACGAGCTCGTCGTGCACCTGCAGCAGCATCCGCGCGCTCAGCCGTTCGGCGACGAGGCGGTCGCGGATCCTGATCATCGCGATCTTGATCAGGTCGGCCGCCGAGCCCTGGATCGGCGAGTTCGCCGCCGTGCGCTCGCCGAATGCGCGGATGTTGAAGTTGCGGTCGCGCAGCTCCGGGATGTAGCGCCGGCGCTTGAAGATGGTCTCCACGTACCCGTGCGCCCGCGCGTACTCGACCGTGTCGTCGAGGAATTCCCGCACCCGCTGAAAGCGCACGAAGTAGGTCTCGATGAACTCCTTCGCCTCGGCATGCGTGATCTTGAGCTGGCGCGAGAGCGCATGCGGGCCCTGCCCGTAGATCGTCGCGAAGTTGATCGTCTTCGCGCGCGCCCGCATCTCCGATGTCACGTCGGCCAGGGGCACGTCGAAGATCACCGCCGCCGTCTGCCGGTGGATGTCGCCGCCCGAGCGGAACGCCTGCACGAAGGCCGGATCGCCGGACAGGTGGGCCAGCAGCCGGAGCTCGATCTGCGAGTAGTCGGCCGCGAGGAGCCGCCACCCGCGGCGCGGGATGAAGCCGCGGCGAATGTCCTTGCCGAGCTCGCGGCGGATCGGGATGTTCTGGAGGTTCGGCTCCGTGGAGGAGAGCCGTCCCGTGGCCGCCACGGTCTGGTTGAACGACGTGTGCAGGCGCCCGGTGCGCGGGTTCACGAGCAAGGGCAGGGCGTCGATGTACGTGCTCTCGAGCTTGGAGAGCTCCCGGTACTCGCTCAGCAGCACCGGCAGCTCGTGCCCCGCCTCGGCGAGCTCGGCGAGCACGCTCGCGTCGGTGGACGGTCCGGTGGGGGTGCGCTTGATGATCGGCAGCTTGAGCCGCTCGAACAGCACCTCACGCAGCTGCGGGTTGGAGTTGATGTTGAACTCGCCCCCCGCGGATTCATAGATCTCCAGCTCCACGCGCTGCCGCTCGCGCGCGAAGCGCTCCTTGAGCGACGCGAACAGCTCGCGATCGATCGAGATCCCTTCCCATTCGAGGTCGGCGAGCACGCCGATCAATGGGATCTCCACCGTGCTGTACAACTCATAGATCTGCTGGGCCTCGAGCTGCGGCCGGAACCGCTGCTCCAGCTGCCACGTGACGTCGGCGTCCTCGCACGAGTAGTCGCGCGCGCAGCTCACCGGCACCACGTCGTACGGCAGCTGCTGTCGCCCCTTGCCGCACAGGTCCTCGTAGCTCGTCATCGTGTGATCGAGGAACTCCAGCGCGAGCAGGTCCAGCCCGTGCGAGCGGCGCCCCGGGTCCAGCACGTAGCTCGCCACCATCGTGTCCGACACCAGCCCGTTCACGGTGATGCCGGCGCGACGCAGCACCAGGATGTCGTACTTGGCGTTCTGCGCCACCTTTGGGACGGACGGATCCTCGAGGAGCGCGCGCAGCGGCGCCATCGCGGGATCGTCGAGCGGCGGCAGGTTCGTCACCGACGTCGGTGCGCCCTCCGCGAGCAGGCGTGCCGCGATGCTCGTGGGGCCCGCGCTCTTCGCCGCCTTCTTCGCGCGCGGCTTCTTGGGCTGGGCCTCGTTGGCCTCGTCCGAGTCGCTCCCCGGCTCGGCGTCGCCCAGCATCAGGTCCCCCTGCGCCGGCACGAAGGCGCGATGGCGCAGCGGCAGGTAGAAGGCTTCACCCGGCCCGGTCGCAAAGGAGATGGCCACGAGCGTGCAGCGCAGCGGATCCACCTTCTGCGGGCTGTCCGGCTCGATCACCGTCTCCGTGTCGAAGGCGACGTAGGGCGCGTTGCGCGCCTTCGCGACCATCGCCTCGAGCGCGGGAATGGTGTCGACGGTCTGGTAGTTCGTGACCGGACGCGTCGTCTCCGCCACCGGCTGCGGCGCCCCGTCCAGCGGGAGGTTGTTCACCGGCGCCGTGACGTCGCCGATCGCGCGCGCCAGCGTGTTGAACTCCAGCTCCACGAACAGCTGCCGCAGGCGCGTGGTATCCGGATCCTTTACGCGCATCTCGTCGAGCGAGAGCGTGATGTCCAGATCCTCGCGAATAGTTACTAATTCCTTCGACAGGCGGGCCATGTCCGCCTGCGCGAGCAGCGCCTCGCGGGGACGTTTCTTGGTGAGCGTCGGTGCCGCGGCGAGGATCGCCTCGATGTCTCCGTACTGCGCCACGAGCTCGCAGGCGCCCTTGTCCCCGATTCCCTTCACGCCGGGCACGTTGTCGCTCGAGTCCCCCACCAATGCCAGGTAGTCGGTGACGTGCGCCGGCGGCACGCCCAGCCGCTCCGCGCCGTTCTCCACGGAGACCCACTGCTCCTCCACGCTCGCCGGCCCGCCGCGGCCCGGGTTGAGCAGCCACACGCCGGGCTTCACGAGCTGCTGGAAGTCCTTGTCCCCGGACACGATGATGACGTTGACGTGCTGCTCCACGCCCTGCCGAGCGAGCGTGCCGATGACGTCGTCGGCCTCGAACCCCTTGAGCGAGAGGATCGGGATGCGGTACGCCTCGAGGAGCTGGCAGATGCGCTCCATGCCCGTGTCGAAGTCCGACTGGAGCTCGTCGGTCAGCTTCTCGCGCGTCGCCTTGTACGCCGGATACCGCTCGTGCCGGAAGCTGAGCCCGGAATCGTGCACCCAGCCGAGGTACTCGGGCTGGTGCTTGTCCATGAGGCGCTGGAGGAAGTTCACCACCCCCCAGGCCGCCGAGGTGTTCTCGCCGCGCGCCGTGGTGAGCGGGCGGGAGATCAGCGCGAAGAACGCGCGATAGATGAGCGCATACCCGTCGATGAGGAACAGGCGCGGCGCGTCGGGCTGCGTGGCGACGGGCGCGGGTGGCGGGCTGGAGAAGGTCGGGTCGGTCACGGTATGGTGCCGCGGGTGCCTCGTGGCGCGCTCGGTACGCGCTCAGGTCGAAGCATAGAGCGTGCACGCGGCGGGGGAAACCGGGATGGTGCGCCGGTCGCCTGGTGCCTTGCCAACAGCCGGGGACTGCTCACGCATCCAGCGGATCCGTCGTCGGACGAGTCGCCCGCCAGATGGCCCGCCAGGCTACTCGACCACGCGGGCGTCCATCCTTTGCTCACCGGACATCATCCCGGAGCCGGCTCCGGTCACCCG
>JAQBPZ010000090.1 GCA_028287225.1 Gemmatimonadota bacterium | reverse complement strand
ATCCATCCGCGCCGGCGGCGGCGTCGCCCCGGACCCTGCCGCGCTCGGCGAGTGCGCCTGGAGGGGGACGCCGCGGGGCGCCCGCTCCCACGCCACGGAGTCCCGCGTCGCGCCCGTCGCGTCACGGAGCGCGAGCCAGTCGGCGCCGTTGGCGAAGGCCAGGCCGGTGTAGCCGAGGGCGGCGCGCACCCCGCCATTCGTCGCCGGGTCGGGGTTGCGGGCCAGGGTGATGGTCCCGCGGGCCGGAATGGTGACGCCGGCGGGGATCACGAAGCCCCGGTCGTGGGCCGAGGCGAGGGACCATCCGGCGAGTCTCACAGGGCGGGGGGCGTCGTTGTGGAGCGCCAGCCACTCGCCCTGCTCGTCGGGGACGGTGGTGGGGTCGATCATCACGGCGGCGATGGTGATGGACCCCTGCTGGCCGCCCGTCTCCCGCGCGCGCGCCGAGGCGTCGCGGCAGGCGGTGAGCGCGAGGAGCACGCCGACGGCGAGGGTGCGGGCGAGCAGTGCGCGACGAGGCATGCCGAAAGATCGCCGGGTCGCCGTCAAACGTGAACCGCGCTCCCGTACCATTCCCGCCGGGAGGGCGCGATGGTAGCCTTCCGAGGCCGCGCCACCGGCGCGCGTTCCACGACTTCCACCATCGCCCATGACGTCCCTTCCCTCGCCACGGCACCTCTCATCCCTCGCGGCCCGGCACCCGGTGCGCGCATGAGCGTGGTGCTCGTGACCGGTGGGGCGGGGTTCATCGGGTCGGCGCTCGTACGGATGCTCGTCGCCGACGGCGGCTGCACCGTGGTGAACGTGGATGCACTCACCTATGCCGGAAACCTCGACTCGGTGGCCGGCGTCGCCGACAGCGCGCACTACCGCTTCGAGCACGCCGACATCCGCGACGCCGCCGCCATGCGCGCGGTGTTCGAGCGGCACCGCCCCGATGCCGTGATCCACCTGGCGGCCGAGTCGCACGTGGATCGCTCCATCGATGGGCCGAGGGCGTTCGTCGAGACCAACGTGACCGGGACCTTCGTGCTGCTGGAGGAGGCGCTGCGGCACTGGCGTGGGCTCCACGGCGCGGCGCGCGAGCGCTTCCGCTTCGTGCACGTCTCCACCGACGAGGTCTACGGCTCGCTCGGCGCCACGGGGCTGTTCACCGAGGCGAGCCCGTACCGGCCCAGCTCGCCGTACTCCGCGACGAAGGCGGCGTCGGACCACCTGGCGCGCGCCTGGCACCATACCTACGGGCTGCCGGTGGTGACCACCAACTGCTCCAACAACTACGGGCCCTGCCAGTTTCCGGAGAAGCTGATCCCGCTCACCATCGTGAACGCCCTCGCCGGCCGCCCGCTGCCCGTGTACGGCGCGGGGGAGAACGTGCGCGACTGGCTGTTCGTGGACGACCACGCGCGCGCGCTGCGCCTGGCGTGCGAGCGGGGGGTGCCGGGCGAGACGTACAACGTGGGCGGGCTCAACGAGCGCCGGAACATCGACGTGGTGCGCGCCATCTGCGGCATCCTCGACGAGATCGCGCCCCTGGCCGGCGTGCCCGACCGCACCGCGCTCATCACCTTCGTGCACGACCGGCCGGGCCACGACCTGCGCTACGCGATCGACGCCTCGCGCATCCGCCGCGAGCTCGGGTGGACGCCGCACGAGTCGTTCGACTCGGGGCTGCGCCGCACCGTGGAGTGGTACCTGGCGAACGGCGCCTGGGTGGAGCGCGTGCAGAGCGGCGCGTACCGTGGCGAGCGGCTCGGCCGCCTCGCCGCCGAGGTGGGGGCATGACGGCGCGGCGCGGGATCATCCTCGCGGGCGGCTCGGGCACGCGGCTGCACCCGATCACCCTGGCGGTGAGCAAGCAGCTGCTCCCCGTGTACGACAAGCCGATGATCTACTACCCGCTCACCACGCTCATGCTCGCGGGAATCCGGGAGATCCTCGTCATCTCAACGCCCACCGACCTGCCGCGCTTCCAGCAGCTGCTCGGCGACGGCACCCGGTGGGGCGTCTCGTTCCGGTACGGGGAGCAGGCGACGCCGAACGGGCTGGCGCAGGCGTTCGTGATCGGGCGCGAGTTCCTGGCCAACGGTCCCTCGGCCCTCGTGCTCGGCGACAACATCTTCTACGGCAGCGGGCTGGTGGAGCAGCTGCAGCAGGCGGATGCGCGCGCGGAGGGCGCCACGGTGTTCGGGTATCACGTGAGCGACCCGGAGCGCTACGGCGTCGCGGAGCTCGCCCCCGACGGGCGCGTGCTGGGCATCGAGGAGAAGCCCGCGCGCCCGCGCTCGCACGTCGCCGTGACGGGCCTCTACTTCTACGACGCCGCCGTCGCGGAGATCGCCGCCGCGCTCACGCCCTCGGCGCGCGGCGAGTACGAGATCACCGACGTGAACATGGAGTACCTGCGCCGCGGCCAGCTTCACATGGAGGTCATGAGCCGGGGGTCTGCGTGGCTCGACACCGGCACGCACGACTCGCTGCACGACGCGTCCAGCTTCGTGCAGACCATCGAGAAGCGGCAGGGGCTCAAGATCGCGTCGCCCGAGGAAGTCGCATGGCGCATGGGGTGGATCGGCGACGCGGAGCTCGAGGCGCTCGCCGTGCCGCTGGGAAAGAGCGGGTACGGCGAGTACCTGCGCGGCCTGATCGTCGAAGGGCGGTGGCCGTGAAGGTGACGGCCTCACGCCTCCCCGGCGTGCTCGTGGTGGAGCCCGACGTCGCCGGCGATGCCCGCGGATACTTCCTGGAGACCTTCAGCGCGCGGCGGTACGCCGAGGCGGGGATCCCGGGGCCGTTCGTGCAGGACAACCTCTCGTTCTCCGAGCGCGGCGTGCTGCGCGGGCTGCACCTCCAGCAGCCGCATGCCCAGGGCAAGCTCGTGTCCGTGCTGGAGGGCGAGGCGTTCGACGTCGCCGTGGACGTGCGCGTCGGATCGCCCACGTTCGGGCAGTGGGCCGGCGAGCTCCTCTCCCGCGAGAACCGGCGCCAGCTCTGGGTGCCGCCGGGCTTCGCGCACGGCTTCCTGGTGACGTCGGAGTCCTGCCTGTTCGCGTACAAGTGCACGGACTACTACCACCCGGAGTCCGAGCGTTCCATCGCGTGGGACGATCCGGCCATCGGCATCGCGTGGCCATCGCGCGACGTGCGGCTCTCGGCGAAGGACCGCGCCGCGCCGCGGCTGGCCGACGTGGACCCCGCGCTGCTGCCGCGGCATGGGTAGCGGGCGGCCACGCATCCTGCTCACCGGGAGCACGGGGCAGGTGGGTCACGAGCTGCTGCGCGCGCTCGCGCCGCTGGGCGAGGTGGTGGCGCCGGGACGCGCGGAGCTGGACATGCTGGACGCGGCGGCGCTGCGCCGCTGGGTGACCGACCTTCGCCCCGCCGCCGTCGTGAACGCGGCGGCGTACACCGCGGTGGACCGTGCCGAGTCCGACCGCGAGACCTGCCGGCGGGTGAACGCGGAGGCGCCGGGCGTGCTGGCGGAGGCCGCGGCGCGGGTGGGAGCGGTGATGGTGCACTACTCCACCGACTACGTGTTCGACGGCTCCTCGTCGCGGCCGTACGTGGAGAGCGACCCCACTGGTCCCCTCAACGTCTATGGGGCGACGAAGCTCGAGGGCGAACGGGCGGTTGCCGCAGCCGGGGGCACATCTCTCGTGCTCCGGACGAGCTGGGTGTACGGCGCGCGCGGGACCAACTTCCTGCGGACCATGCTGCGGTTGCTGCGCGAGCGGGAGGCGGTCTCCGTGGTGGACGACCAGATCGGGGCGCCCACCTGGAGCCGCGACATCGCGGAGGCGACCGCCGCGATTCTGGGACCCGCGCTCCTCCGGAGGAGCGCGGGGATCGAGGCCACTGGGGAGGCGAGCGGCGTGTACCACCTGGCCGCCGCCGGGGAGACGAGCTGGCACGGGTTCGCCTCGGCCATCGCCGGGTCGCTGGGCGCGGGGCGGATCGCCCGCGTCGTCCCGATCCCGACCGTGGAGCATCCCACCCCGGCGCGCCGGCCCATGCGGTCGGTGCTGGACTCGTCGCTGATCCGGGAGCGGTTCGGGGTGAGCCTGGGAGCGTGGCGCGAGGGGCTGACGCGCGTGATCGCGGATCTGGAATCCGCTGGCGCGGGCGTCGGCGAGGCTTAGGGCCTCAGAGAGCACCCTGCGTTTTTGGAAGAGTCTGGGGCAGGCTCCCGTGTGGCGGTCGCCCGGGCTATGTGGGATGGAGCAGTGACTGCGAATCACGGGCGCGAATCAGTGCGATCCCAGCAGTGTTGGGGGTGTATCGCAGCCATTCGCGCTGTCGATTCGCAGTCATCGCTTCATCCAGCCGAGCCCGGGCGACCGCCACGCCGGGCTCACGGGCGTGCAAGCGGTTGCGCCCGCCCCGCCCGGGGGGGACGGGCATGGCGGGGCGTCAGGCGATAGATTTCCACGATTGCACCCACCCGCGCGTACCACCGTCCCAACGCATCGGACACGCATGTCACAACATGAATCCCTGCTCGCGGCCATCGCCGAGAGCCGCGCCGTCGTCGGTGTCGTGGGCCTGGGCTACGTCGGGCTGCCGCTCGCGATGGAGACCGCGCGAAGCGGCTACCGGACCCTGGGGCTGGACGTCAGCACGCGGGTCGTGGATGGCCTGAACGGCAAGCGGAGTCACATCCAGGACGTTCCGTCGGACCTGGTCGCCACGCACGTGACCGCGGGGACGTTCTCGGCCACCGCCGACATGCAGCGGCTGGCGGAGTGCGACGTGATCTCCATCTGCGTGCCGACGCCGCTCGCGAAGACCAAGGACCCCGACATGAGCTACATCGTGGCGGCGGCCGACGCGCTGCTGGCCGCGCTGCGCCCGGGGCAGCTGATCATCCTGGAGAGCACCACCTTTCCGGGGACCACCCGTGAGGTGCTGAAGCCCGTGCTCGAGAAGTCGGGGCTCAGGGCGGGGGAGGACTTCTTCCTGTGCTTCAGCCCCGAGCGCGTGGATCCGGGCAACGCCACCTGGCAGACGCGCAACACGCCGAAGGTGATCGGCGGGCTCACGCCGGCGTGCCTGGAGGCGGGGATGGCGATCTACTCGCGGGTGTTCGACACCATGGTGCCGGTGGAGAGCGCGGAGGCGGCGGAGCTGGTGAAGCTGTACGAGAACACCTTCCGGATGATCAACATCGCGCTCGCGAACGAGATGGCGCAGGCGTGCGAGCGCCTGGGGATCGACGTGTGGGGGATGATCGACGCGGCGGCCACGAAGCCGTTCGGGTTCATGAAGTTCACCCCGGGCCCCGGGCTGGGCGGGCACTGCATCCCGCTGGACCCGCACTACCTCGCGTGGAAGATGCGGACGCTCCAGTACAAGACGCGGATGATCGAGCTGGCGAGCGAGATCAACACGGAGATGCCGGACTACGTGGTGGTCAAGGCATCGGACGCGCTGAACGCCGAGGGGAAGGCGCTGAACGGGAGCCGGGTGCTGGTGCTGGGGGTGGCGTACAAGAAGGACATCGACGACCTGCGGGAGAGCCCGGCGCTGGAGATCATCGACATGCTCCAGAAGAAGGGGGCGCACATCTCGTATCACGACTCGTACTGCCACGAGATCCGGGACGACGGGCACACGCCGATCCGGAACCTGCCGATGCACAGCATCGAGCTGACTGCGCAGACGCTGGGGGCGACGGACCTGGTGCTGATCGTCACGGACCACTCGGAGGTGGACTACCAGCTCGTGGCGGATCATGCCGCGCTCGTGGTGGACACGCGCGGGGTGATGCGCCGGGTGAAGGGGAAGGCGAAGGTGGTGGGGCTGTCGGGGACGCACCAGCCGTCGCGCGAGGCGCGGGTGACTGTAGCGCACTGAGCGGTTCTGGCGCGCGTCGCACCTCATGGACCGCTGGGTCGCATTTCCCTTGCGTGGTCAGACCGGTCGCCTATCTTGAGTGAGCCCCTCCCGCCAGCACGGGTGAGGGTGGTTGCTCGATCGCCACGTTCGTTACCACCCATCACGGTTTGTGCCCGCTCCGGGCGGCAAATCGTGCGGTAGCTTTGCCCAGAGCATGCATACCAGCTTCGTGGACCGGGCCGATGACGGCCTGTCATGGCAACTGCTGTATACGAAGCCGCATGCGGAAACGTGGGTGGAGGCGAACCTGCGCGCGCAGGGGTACTCGACGCTGCTCCCGCGCGCCGCGACACGATCCGGCCTGGGACCGCTCTTTCCGCGCTACGTCTTCGCCGGCTTCGCGCCGCCCCAGCGTCCGGACAGCTTCGCCGGCACCTACGGGGTGGCCTACGTGGTGCGGTGCGGCAACCGGCCGGCCCGCGTGCCACGCGACGTCATCGTCTCGATCAGCGAGCGAATGAACGAGCAGGGGATCGTTCGCGTTGACCGTGGAGAAGGCACGGACGAATCGATCTTCACCTCACGGGCGCGGGATCGTGTCGCGGTGCTGGCCCGGTTCGCCGAGGCGGGCTTCCGCGTGCGCTCGGCGTAGTCCGTCGGCAATTCGTAGGTCGTTCCAAGACGTCGCATTCCCCCACCCGTCGGCGAAAATCTACATGTGTGGCATCGCAGGAATATTCGCGTACGATCGCCGCGCGGACCGCGTCGACCGCGCGCAGTTGCAGCGAACGTGCGACCGTCTCGCGTGCCGCGGGCCCGACGGCGAGGGACTCTGGGCCGAGGAAGGAGGACGGGTGGCGCTGGCGCATCGTCGGCTGGCCATCATCGACCTGTCAGCGCGTGGCGCACAGCCGATGCACAGCGCTGATGGCCGCTACGTCATCGTCTTCAACGGCGAGATCTACAACTATCGCGACCTGAGACGGACGCTGGAGGAGAAGGGACGCGTCTTCGTGTCGGACTCCGACACCGAGGTGCTGCTACAGCTCTACGCCGAGCGTGGCGCCGCGATGGTGGACGAGCTCCGCGGCATGTTCGCGTTCGCGATCTGGGACAGCGTCAGGCAGGGCCTCTTCATGGCCCGCGACACCTTCGGCATCAAGCCGCTCTACTACGCGGATGATGGACGGACGATCCGGTTCGGCAGCGAGGTGAAGGCGTTGCTGCGTGGCGGGGGGATCGACACGAGTCCGGAGCCAGCGGGACACGCCGGGTTCTTCCTGTGGGGCCACGTGCCGGATCCGTTCACGATGTACCGCGGAATCCGGGCGCTGCCGGCGGGGAGCACGATGTGGTGTGGGGGTGATGGTGCGCCATGCATCGCAGAATTCGCCTCGCCGACCACCATCCTGGCGGAAGCCGAGCGTCACCGGCCCTCGTTGAGTGACCAGTCGTCGACCGAGCGTCTCCACGATGCGTTGCGAGACTCGGTGGAGCACCACCTGATTGCCGACGTCGACGTGGGCGTCTTCCTGTCGGCCGGCATCGACTCGACGGTGCTCGCCGCGCTCGTCTCCGAGATGGGGATGCGGCCGCGGACGATCACCTTGGGCTTCCGGGAGTTCGCCGGCACGTCGAACGACGAGACCCGGCTGGCCGAGCGGGTCGCGGCGCAGTACGGATGCGATCATCAGACGGTGTGGATCACACGCGAGGACTTCGAGGCAGAGCTGCCTACCTTCCTCGCGCGGATGGATCAACCGACGACCGATGGCGTGAATACGTACTTCGTCGCCAAGGCCGCTGCCGAGCGTGGGCTCAAGGTCGCCCTGTCAGGTCTGGGCGGTGACGAATTGTTCGGTGGCTACCCGAGCTTTCGTCAGCTGCCGAAGCTGGTTGGCGCACTGGGCCGCGTGCCAGGGGCCTCCACACTCGGTCGCGCGTTCCGCGCGGCGTCGGCACCCATCTTCTCCCGCCTGTCGTCGCCTAAGTATGCCGGGCTGTTGGAATACGGCCATGACATGCCGGGCGCCTACCTGCTGCGTCGCGGGATGTTCGC
>JAQBPZ010000050.1 GCA_028287225.1 Gemmatimonadota bacterium | reverse complement strand
TGCGCGACCGGTTCTTCAGTGTGACCGAGGCCACGCTCCTCGGCACCGTGCTGGTCGCCGTCATGCAGGGAGCCATCGTCGGCATCGGCTTCTGGATCGTGGGCCTGCCGAGTGCGCTCTTCCGGGGCACCGCGACCGCCTTCGCGTCCATCCTCCCGGTGCTCGGCAGCGCCCTCGTCTGGCTGCCGGCGGTGATCGTCCTGCTCGTCCAGGGCCGCTACGGCCCGGCGGCCGGCCTCGCGGCCATCGGCGGAATCGTGGCGAGCAACATCGACAACCTGATCCGGCCGCTCATCTACAGGCGCGTCTCGGACATTCATCCGATGATCACCCTCGTCGGTGCCTTCGCCGGAGTGAAGTATTTCGGATTGCTGGGCGTGCTCCCTGGCCCCCTCGCCATCGCCTACCTCTTCGAGCTGATGCACTTCTATCGCCAGGAGTACGGCACGGCCGGCCCGCATCAGCCTGTTGTCGCGGAACCGGGCGAGGCAACGGCCGCGTGCTGACGTTCGCTTCCCATCATCCACGGCCACTGTCATGAATTGGCTGCGACCGATCGGCCTCGCCACGGCATGCGCGGCGTTCTCCGGCTGCGTGAGCCTGCCTCCGCTCGAGGGACGACTGCCCTCGGTCACGATCGAGGGAACCGCCGCGACACGGCTCGGCCGGACGGTGACGCCGCTCGTGCGCGCCCATCCCGGTACCTCGGGAATCGCTACCCTGACCGACGGGCCCGACGCCTTCGCCGCACGGGTGCTGCTCGCGGATGCCGCAGAGCGAACGATCGACGCGCAGTACTACATCTGGCATGGCGACATGACCGGTACGCTGCTCTTCGCGGCGCTGCGGCGCGCGGCCGATCGCGGTGTGCGGGTGCGGCTGCTGGTGGACGACCTCGACACGAAGGGGCTGGACGGAGTGCTGGCTGTTCTGGACGCCCACCCCAACATCGAGGTGCGCCTGTTCAACCCCGCTGTCCATCGCGGGTGGCAGCGCATGCTGGACTTCGTGCTCGACTTCGGGCGCATGAATCATCGCATGCACAACAAGTCGTTCACGGTCGACAACCAGGTCACGATCGTCGGTGGTCGCAACGTCGCCGACGAGTACTTCGGCGCGGGCGAGGGCCTGCTCTTCGCCGACCTGGATGTCGTGGCGGTCGGACCGGTCGTGTCCGAGGTGTCACACGACTTCGACCGGTACTGGGCGAGCATGTCGTCCTACCCCGCCGAGCGGATCGTCGCACCGCCGAACGCAGGGACGGCAGCAGCGCTGGACGAACGCGTGCAGAAGGTGGCCGACGACACTGCCGCGAACGTCTTCAGGTCGGCGCTGCTCACGTCGCCGGTCGTGCGATTGCTGCTCGAGGCGCGGCTGCCGCTCGAGTGGGCGGTCACCACCCTGCTCAGCGACGATCCCGCGAAGGGGCTCGGCGCCGCGCCGGACTCCACGCTGATGTGGACGCGCCTGAGGCAGCGCCTCGGCGCGCCCCGCATCGAGCTGGATCTGGTGTCGCCGTACTTCGTGCCCGGCAAGGAGGGAGTGGAGTACCTGGCCGGATTGGCGCAGGATGGCGTCAAGGTGCAGGTGCTCACAAACTCCCTCGAGACGACCGACGTGCTCGCCGTGCATGCCGGCTACGCGAAACGCCGCGGGGCGCTACTCAAGGAGGGGGTGTCACTCTACGAGATGAAGCGACCCGACGAGCCGCCGGCGGCGGGCGGCGCGGACCCAGGCAGCCCCTCCTCGTCGCGACTCCATGCGAAGGCGTTCGCCGTCGACCGGGCCCGGATCTTCGTCGGCTCGTTCAACTTCGATCCCCGCTCGGCACGGCTCAACACGGAGATGGGGCTCGTCATCGAGACGCCGACGCTGGCGCGGGCCATCTCGAAGGTGTTCGTCGACAGTACCACTGCATATGCCTACCGCGTCCGTCGTGACACGAGCGGCCGGCTGGAGTGGTGGGAGCGGCGCGACCGGCAGGACGTCGTCCATCACGATGAGCCCGGCACGTCGTTCTGGAAGCGTCTCCTCCTCTCGATCCTGTCGTTTCTCCCCATCGAGTGGCTGCTGTGAGCGCGCGATATGCGTACAGCTGCCGCAGCTGAGCAGAGGAGACAAGCCGTGCCGGGCAGCATCCGCAACATCCGCGTGCTCGTGTTCCATGCCTCGCTCCGCACGGGCGCGTGGAACGGTCGGCTGGCAGACCTCGCGGCCCGGACCGTGGAGCGCGCGGGGGGAGATGTGGACCGCGCGCTGCTGTCCGAGTTCGACTGCCCTTCATATGACGGCGATCGGGAGCGCACCGAGGGCGTGCCGCCTGGCGCGCAGGCCTTCGCGCGGCGGCTCAACGGTGCGGACGCCTTCATCCTTTCGTCGCCCGAGTACAATGGCTCCATGCCGGGCGTGCTCAAGAACATCATCGACTGGACGTCGCGCCTGCGCCCGCAGCCCTTCAATGGCAAGCAGGGCTTCCTGATGTCGGCGTCGCCGTCCATGGCGGGCGGCAACCGCGGGCTCTGGTCGCTGCGCATCCCGTTCGAGCATCTCGGCACGCGCGTCTATCCCGACATGTTCTCGCTGGCGCAGAGCCACCCGGCCTTCGACGCCGTCGGCGGTCTCGCCGACGCGGCGCTCCAGCCACGATTCGACGAGGCGCTGCGCTGCTACCTCGATCTCGTGGAGGCGGCGCTGCACTATCCCGCGCTCAAGAAGCACTGGGTCGAGTTCCTCGGCGAGCGCCCGTCGGCCGAGACCGATCGCGTCGAGGTGGGCACGACCGCCGCGACGTAGCGCGTTGCGCGGAGTGCCGCGCCGACCACCACGCCATGTGCATGCTCACTGCACGAAGGATCCACCGGCGGGCAGGGACACTTCACGCTGGCGGTGCCGACTCCTTCGCTGCCAGGCATCGAGCACGCGTGTCGAGAAGATCAGGGCGGCGCCCGCGTTCACCGCAATGGCGACGCCGAGCGCCTCGGTGATCTCCTCGTGTGTCGCGCCGTGCTTGAGCGCGGCCTCGGTGTGCACGACGATGCACCCGTCGCACTTCTCGGTCACCGCCACGGCGAGCGCGATCAGCTCGCGGACTTTCGGGTCGAGGTGTTGCGTCCGGTTGCCCGCCTCGCTGAGCGTGCGGTAGCCGCGCAGGCTGTCGGGGCTCATGCGCCCGAGCTCCGCGAGCGTCTTGAGGATCTGGGCGTGGTACGCATTCCAATCGAGCATCATGGCCGGGCTCGCGTCGGGTGAATGGACTGGCACACCAGCTGTATGCTGCCGCAGCGAGCTGCATGGTGTGGGCCGTCATTGACCGTGAAGGTGTTGCGTCACGACGCGGTGGGCCGTGGAGCGAGTCGCTTTCCACTCTAAACAAAAATCGGCGCCCAGCCGAAGCGGGGCGCCGATTCATGATGCTTTAGCGATGAGTGGCCAGGGAGGGAGTCGAACCCCCGACACGCGGATTTTCAGTCC
>JAQBPZ010000049.1 GCA_028287225.1 Gemmatimonadota bacterium | reverse complement strand
TGCGGCGCTGTGGGCGGTGCTCGACGCCGCGCGGGGCGACGCCGGCCCGCTCGCACCGCGGCGGCGCGTGGACCCGCGCGAGATCGCGGCCTCGCTGCCGCCCATGACGCGCGTGGAGCTCACCGAGGCGGACTACCGGATGACCGGCATCTCGCTCGCGGGCCATCCGATGCTGCACGTGCGTGACGTGCTGACGCCGAACGGCGTGCGCAGCGCGCAGGACCTGCTGCGCAACGGGCGCGATGGCGAGATGGTGGCGACGGCGGGGCTGGTGATCTGCCGCCAGCGGCCCGGCACCGCGAAGGGCTTCGTCTTCCTCACGCTCGAGGACGAGACGGGGCTCATCAACGTGATCGTGACGCCGAAGCGGTTCGAGCAGCAGGCGCTCCTGATCTCGCGCACGCCGCTGCTGCTGGTGCGCGGCGTGCTGCAGGTGGAGCAGACGGTGGTGAACGTTCGCGCGAAGCAGTTCCGCGCCCTCCAGGCCGCGGTGGGCGCCGAGTTCGCGCAGCGGCACGACTTTCACTAGTCGTGCCGGCCGCAACTTCAACTGCTTCAACGCAGAGGGCGCCGAGGGGAAGGGCGAGGACGCAGAGGACTGCATTTCACCTCCGTGCCCTCTGTGTCCTCTGTGGTAAAATGCTGTTGCAAGGGCGTTTTACCACAGAGGTCACGGAGGGCCACAGAGGAAACAGCTGAAGGCAGTTCCTCTGCGTCCTCGCCCTTCCCCTCGGCGCCCTCTGCGTTGAAGCTGTTGACCTGAACCGTTGAAATGGGCGTTGAAGATCAGGCCGCGCCCCAGAATTCCTCGTCGCGCACCAGCACCTCCAGCTCCAGGGCGTCGGCGCCGCGCTCCTCGGTGTAGTCGGCGATGTGGATGGCGGAGGTCGTGATCTCGCGCCCCGTGGCGTCGACGAGCACGAGGGCCAGCTTGTCGCGGGCTGCGTGGTAGCGATCGAGCTTGTCGCGGTCGCGCGGCTCGCCCCCGGGCATCGGCACCGCTTCGGCGAACAGCCGGAAGATCGGCTGCACGAGCGGGTAGCCGAAGCCCGGCCGGAACCGTCCCCAGGCGCGCCGCGCGCCGGCGTCGCACTGCTCCAGCTCGGAGTGGCCGATGATGATGCCGCGCATCGTCACGGTGTGGCGCATCAGCGGTCGAGCCTCGCCGGTCGCAGCATCACGCGGTCGGTCTGGATGTCGCGCCCGAGCTGGAAGTGCTGGCTGCCCACGTCGTGAAAGGCCCAGCGGCGGTAGAAGTCGATCGCGCGCGCATTCCGCTCCCAGACACCGAGCCAGAGCCCGGCGCGGCCGCGCACGGAGCACTCGTCGAGGCAGGCCTGCATCAGGGCGCCCCCGACCCCCGAGCCGATCGCGGCGCGCACGGCGTAGAGCCGAGCGATCTCCACGGTCTCGCCGGCCACGTGCTCGGCGACGCAGGGCGGTGTGTGGCCCTCCCGCAGCATCGCGTAGCCCACGACGTCGTTTCCGCGGCGGGCGAGGAGGACGGTGTTGCGCGGGTCCTGGAGCTCCGCGCGCTGCACCCGCTCACCGAAGGCCTCGGCGACGTATTCGGCCATGTCGCGCGGATCGTTGTCCGCCGCGAAGGTGTCGGTGAAGGTGGTCGCGGCGAGCGACGCCAGCAGCGCGGCGTCCTCAGGCCCGGCGCGACGGATGCGAACGAGCGTGAGGGGCGCGGACATCATGACATGGAAAGTAAAGCGTGGCGTTCCGGTTGCGAGGGCGGACGCGGTGGGCCACCGCGCACCACGGTCGGTGGGCGCACAGGAGCGGCCCCGACGGGCTGCCGCGTCCAGGGCCACTCCACGATGATGTAACCGCGACACCCCCGGCACTACCTACACGGTGCGTCATCGCCGCGTCATCGCTCGTCATGCAGCAAGCCCGGCAGCTGCGCGCGCAACGCCCTCGTGGCCCGTGCCACGTGCGCCTCCACCGTCCGCGGCGAGATCCCCAGCGCCCGCGCGACATCCGCCGTGGGGCGACGCTCGCACAGCCGCAGCGTGGCCACCTGACGCTGACGCGGCGGCATCGCCGCGAGCACCCGCGCGACGGCCCCCGCGATGGCGGCATCACCCGGCAGACCTGTCACACCGACGCCCTCCTCCGCACCCGCCGCACCCTCGGCCACGTCCTCAGGCACGTCGCCGACCACCTCACGCGCCGCGCGCCGCGCACGCTTCACGGCGTCGAGCGCGCGGGCCCGGGTGCTCAGGTAGAGGTACGAGCGGATGGCCCCGCCCATCGCGACGCGATCACGCGTGAGCCAGAGCCGCAGGAAGACGTCCTGCACCACGTCCTCCGCCGCGTCGCGCGTCCGCACGATGCGCTGTGCATAGCGGCGCAGCTCGTCGGCATGCGTCGCGAAGAGCACGTCGACCTCATGGCCCGGCGGCCGTTCGGCGCACGCGCAGCCGCGATCCGGGGAGACGAACGGGCGGCCGGAGACGATGCCGGCGCCGGACACGAGCTGCATCGGGGACCTGTCCCTGCGAGCGCCACGACCCCGTGCATCCGGGGGACGCGCCGGCATCGGCCCGCGTCCGCCTCCAGGGATCGGCGTGCGCGGGTGCGCCGAGCGCACCCGCCGGCTCCCAGTGTAGATGCGAGGAAATGCTATGTAAAGAGTGGCTAGTCATACGCTGTAGAGACAAACACGTCGGCACGCGAGCCTTCCGCATGCCGACGCTACGCGAAAACCTTGGCCGCGCGGTCCGCCGGCTGCGCGCCGACGCGGGGTTCTCGCAGGAGCGCTTCGCCGACGCCTGCGCCCTGCACCGCACCTACATCGGAGCCGTGGAGCGCGGCGAGACGAACATCTCCCTCGACAACATCGAGCGTATCGCGCGCACCCTCGGCCTCACCGTCTCGCGGCTGTTCACGGAGGCGGAAGCGGAGCGATGAGCCGCTGCGCGCCCGGCGCGCCCGGCGCGCGGCTCATGGTTCGCTCACGGCAGCACGCCGTCGCGGCGCGCCTGGCCGACGATGCCGGCGAGCAGCGCCACCACGGCGTCCAGCTCGTCGGCGCTCACCAGCAGGTCCACGCTCGCCGCCTCCAGCGCGTCGCTCCGCCCCGCGCCGTGCCGACCGAGGCGCACGCGGACGTCGGCGTCTCCGGCTGTCCCATGGCCCAGTGGCGCGGACAGCGACGCCGCCCACCATGCGCCGCCCGGGAGCGAGACGGCACCGCGACTCTCCCGCACGCTGCCCTCATCCTCGTAGCGGGGCGGTCGCTCCCGCACCCGGCAGGCCGTCACGGCACGACGACCCTGCTCGGCAGGCATCCACAGGGGGGCGACGAGGACATCGGCGGCGATTCGCATGGGGACCTCCGGCAGGTGAGCCACTCGGGCCTATATACCGAATAGATCCCGAAGACGCAATGGCCGGTGTGCGGCGACGATGCATCCTTCTGTGGCAGTGCTGCCCACTCAGTCGAAGTTGGGGCGGATTGCGACGGATTGAGATGGATCACCACGGATGAGATCTGTTCGCATGCCAGCATCCTCTCGGCGGACCCGGGATGTCTGGAGGGTGCGGGGCCGGGTGAGCTGCACTCGCCGAGGCTCCTCGCGGAGCCAGCACCGCTGGCTGCCCCGCACTGACATATCGCAGTGGTACCCTGGCCGCCCCGCACCCTCAAAAACATCCCGGCCGCAGTGCATTGCCGTGTCCTTCGAGACGGATCAGATCCGTGGTGATCCATTTCAATCCGTCACGATCCGCCCCAACTTCGACTGAGTGACCAGCACTGCCACTGAGTGGCCAGCACTGCCACAGAAGGATGCGTCAGCGTCGAGTCGCCGTCCGCAGCCCCAGCGCGCCGTTCAGCCAGCGCACCAGCGGCAGGAGCCGGCCGAAGTCGCGGGCCAGCACGTCGGGGAGCCGTCGGCTGAACAGCTCCCGCTCCGTCAGCACGCGGCCCAGGGTGAACGACTGGTACCGCAGCAGGTCCGCCGCGTCGTGGTCCGGCGCGTACCCGCGCGGCATGCGCGTGAGCCGAGCCTCGGGCGACAGCGCGCCGAATCGCCGGCGGCGCGCCCGCTCCTCGAGGATGGCCCGCAGCGTCTCGTGATCCTCGTCGATCGCGGCGCGCACGCGCGCCAGCGTCGGCCGAGGCGGCATCCAGATCCCGCCACCGATGAAGCTGGTGGTCGGCCCGATGTCGACATAGAACCCGGCGCCGCCGTGCGCGGCGGCGGCATCGCCCGCGCCGCGGCCCGCGTCGCGATGCGGAAACCAGGCCGCGGCGCTGGTCTTGTACGGACGCTTGTCGTTGGAGAAGCGCACGTCGCGGTGGATGCGGAACATGGAGCGGCGCGGATCCCCCACGATCTCCGGTGCGATCGTGGCGAGGCGCACGTCCACCTCCTCCACCAGCGCGGCGAGCGGACCGCGCACCGACTCCTGGTACCGCGCGCGGTTCGCCTCGAACCACGCCTTCTCGTTGTGCCGCTCCAGCCCGCGCAGGAACGCCAGCGCGTCCGGACCGAACCCCTCGAACTCCGTCGGACCGGCGACCGTCACGGCGCCGCGCTCGCGCGCCCGGCACCGAGTGCGGCGAGCGCCGGCCCGGCCACGCGATACGTGGTCCAGTCGCTCATCGCCACGGCGCCCAGCGAGGTGTAGAAGCGGATCGCGTCCTCGTTCCAGTCCAGCACGGCCCACTCCAGGCGACCGTATCCGCGCTCGAGCGCGGTCTGCGCCAGGAAGGCGAGCAGCTGCCGGCCCACGCCGCGTCCGCGCCAGGCCGGAAAGACGAACAGGTCCTCCAGGTAGATGCCCGGCCGCGCGAGAAAGGTGGAGTAGCTGCGGAACCACAGTGCGAATCCCACCGTCTCGCCCTCCGCATCCGCGAGCACGACCTGGGCGGCGGGTGCGTCGCCGAACAGGGATTCGCGCAGCAGCGCCTCCGTCGCGATGCACTCGTGGGCCAGCCGCTCGTACTCGGCGAGCCCGCGGATGCAGTGCAGGATCTCGGGAACGTCGGCGGCGGTGGCGGCGCGGAGCGTGATCGCGGGAGGCATGATGGGGCTCGGTGGTGCGCGGGACGGACGACGCGATGCTGGCGTGCGGAGGAGCCAGGTAGTCTAGCGCTCCGCGCCGCGGACCAGCCAGCCGTGTCGAGCGCGGACCAGTCAACCTGCACCAAGGCGCAGGCTGGCCGAGCTCAGGCCGGCGTGGCCACGCCGTAGCGCTCGCGCAGCACGGCGAGATGGTGCAGGCCGTGCCCCACCACGATGTACGCCAGGGCGCGCACGCTGATCTCCGCATTGCTCGCGACCCCGCGCCGCAGCCATGCCTCCGCGGGCAGCGACGCGAACAGCCGCACCGTGCTCTCGCGCACCACGCGCAGCTCGTCCACCAGGTCCGTCATGGTGCGCGCGCCCGCGCCCGCCGTCAGCGCATAGGCGTTCTCGTCGAACCCGGGCAGCGGCGTGGCGTCGCCCCGCGCCATGCGCAGCGCGCGGTAGGCGAAGATGCGCTCCGCGTCGGCGAGATGGCCGGCCACATCGCGGATGGTCCACTTGCCCTCCGCGTAGCGGAAGCCCCCGCGCGACTCGGGCTCGGCCGCGAGCGCGTCCACCAGCGCGCGGCCGGACTCGCGCATCGCCGTCAGGATGTCGCCCTCGGGCACCGCCGCCACGTACCGGGCGTAGAACTCCGCGTACTCGCCGGCGTCCGGACGCGCGGCCGTCGGCGGCGGCGTCATGAACGCGCCGAGGCGAGCGTGCGCGACGGCCCGCTGCGCCAGGTGAGCAGCAGCACGCCCGCCGCGGCGACGGCGAGCGCCACGATCTGCGCCGACGTGAGCGGGCCCACCATGTCCGTCTTGGCGCGGAAGAACTCCACGACGAAGCGCTCCGCACCGGCGAGCAGGCAGTAGACGCCGAACAGCCAGCCCGCGGCGTGCGCATGCCGGCGCAGGCGCCACAGCACCACGAACATCACGAAGCCGAGCACCACCTCGAGCAGCTGCGTGGGGTACACCCCCACGATGGCGCTGTCGGGGATCGACGCCGGCAGGTTGGCGCCGTAGAGCTGGCGCATCACCTGCGCGGTCGTGGGCGGGATGCCGTGCGGAAAGCCGACGGCCAGCGGGGAATCCCAGACGCGGCCGAAGTCGTCGCCCACCGCCCAGCATCCGGTGCGGCCGATGGAGTAGCCCGCGGCGATGCCGACCGCCGCCCCGTCCGCGATGCGAAGGAACGACTGCCGCCGCCAGCGGATCACCGCCGCGCAGAGCGTCACCGCGCCGAGGAACCCGCCCCAGAACACGAACCCCGCGGTGCCGAACAGCACGCGCGGGTCGCCCACCAGGATCGCATAGTAGACCTTGGCGCCGATGATCGTGCCGACCAGCGCCGCGAAGGTCACGTCGTTCATGATCTCGGGGTCGTCGCCACGCTCGTGCAGCACCACCTGCGACACGTAGTGCGCGATGCCGAACGCGCACATCATCGCGAAGCCGAAGCCGGTGAGGTGGATGAACCCGAAGTGCCAGTCGGCGCTCTGCTGGATGATGGGCGTGCTCATCGTCCCCTCTGCATGACGCGGGTCTTCGTCCACACCACGACCGCACTGCAGCTCTGTCCGGCGGTGGTGAACTGTGGTGGGATGGACGCGCCGTTGTAGACCTCCACCGCGGCGACCTCCGAGGGCTGCACGAACGAGTCGAGGTCGCCGGGCGTGATCTGCTGCCACTGCGCGCCGTCCACGAACACCGTGACGCAGCCACTGCCGCCCGCCGCCGAGCGCGTGGAGGTCAGCCTGGCCTGTCCATTCTGCCCCGTCACCTGGATGCCCGGCACCGAGCGCATCAGGTCGGTGAACTGCATCGCCTTGCGCATCTCGATCTGCTCCGGGGTGAGGAAGTAGCCGCCCGCGGAGGTGCGCTTGCGCTGGAGGTAGCCGACCTTCTGCAGCCCTTCGTCGCGGCGCGACACCACCTCCACCGGCGGCAGCTCGGGCACGAACGCGCCGAGCCGCACGGTCACCCGCGCGGGAGATCGCGCCGAGAGCTCCACGGGCACCTCCGTGGGCTGGTAGCCGAGCTGCCGCACGACCAGCGCCTGGGTACCGGCCGGCAGGGAATCGAGGACGAACTCGCCGTTCGAGCGGGTGATGGTCGCGGCGCTCGAGCCCATCAGGCCCACGCGGGCATTGGCCACCGGCGCGCCGT
>JAQBPZ010000031.1 GCA_028287225.1 Gemmatimonadota bacterium | reverse complement strand
GCGGCGCGCGCCATGCCCGCCGTCAGCGCGCGGCGGCCGGCGTCGAGCACGAGCGAGATGCGCTCACGCAAGTCGCCGCTCGTCGGGCGGACGGCGGACGACGTCGTCCTTCCGCTCGGCTGCAGCGCGAGCAGGTCCGGCGTTGCACCCCTCACCGACAGCGAGCGGCCGCCAAGGAGAAGCATGGCGCCGAGGCCAGCGGCCCACACCCACCGCGTGGGCAGCCGGTGCGAGCGGGCGAGCGCGTCGAGCGCGTGGCAGGCCAGGGCGACGAAGCCCCCGGTGACGAGCGCGTAGATCACCCAGCCGGCGCTCAGCACTCTTCCTCCATCCGGTCGGCGAGCAGGCGTCGCATGCGCTCCAGCTCCTCGCGTCCCAGCCCACGGTCGCTCACGAGCTGCGCGAACATGCGTTCGGCGGATCCGTGGAAGATCGCCTCGCGGATGCGAGCCAGCGCACTGCCGCCGGCGCGCTCGGCTTCCACCGTCGCGAAGTAGCGGTACGCGCGCCCCTCGGCCTCGTGGCGCACGTAGCCCTTTTCCTCCAGGGTCTGGAGGGCGGAGAGCACGGAGGTGTAGGCCAGCTCCTCCTCGAGCGCCGCCCTGACCTCGGCCACGGTGGCGGAGCCGAGGCGCCAGAGGACGCTCATGACCTCGAGCTCGCGGGGTGGGAAGTAGACGTCGGCCATGGCGGTGATTGGGAGTCGGTGAGATCGACTACTGCTTCTCCCGTAGCATATCCGGGCGCCGAACGCTTGTCAACTGGTTTTTCCGTAGGTCGGGTGGCGCCGGCGTTCGGTCAGGCTTTGCGGCGCGGACCGTCGATGGCGAACCTTCGCGCAACGCGCAGGTCACGGCCGGCAGACGGGGCGGCCGAGATTCGGGAAGGACGCCCATCCCGATTCCCGAACCGCCCCGACCATGCCCTACGTGCCCTTCCCGAACGACCCGGCTCGCAATGGACTGCAGGCCGTACTCGAGGTGCCGGCGCTCGTGCGCGCGCTCCACCTGCCCGCGGGCGGCCGCGTCCTGGAGATCGGATGTGGCCGAGGGATCGCGCTGCCGGTGCTGCACCGGCTCCTTCGTCCGAGGCTGCTCGTCGGGCTGGACATCGATCCCTCCCTGGTGGCGATCGCGCGGCGCGCGGCCCCGCGGGCGTGGACGGTGCTCGAGGGCGATGCGCAGCGGATGCAGTTCGAGGATGCGTCGTTCGACCTCGTGATCGACTTCGGGACCTGCTACCATGTGGCCGACTCCGCCGCGGCGCTGCGCGAGGTGGCGCGGGTGCTGCGGCCGGGCGGGCTGTTCGTGCACGAGACGCCGGTTAGCCAGCACCTCGCGTATCCGGTGCGCTCGTTCGGACGGCGCCTGCCCTGGCGCGAGGTGCCGGTGCTGGAGCGGTCGCGCACCGCCCTGCTCTGGTCGGCGCGGCGCAAGACTCGGCTCGGCGCGAGGGACGGCGCCAGTGTGCAGGGAAATGGTGGGGCGCCAAGGGCGGGAGGGCGTGATCATTTGATCGGGGGGGCCCCCCGCGCCGCCGCGCCGCCGCGCTTCGCCCACCCCGGCCGCCGGCCGCCGACCGCCGGCTTCCACCACTCCAAACCGCCCGCCTCTCCGCCCCATCAAACCATCTCGCCCGCGCCGTTGTCCCATCCTCCGGACACGCCCACCCGCCCCCACCGGAGATCCCATGCGCCACCACGGTCTGCTCGCCGTTCCCCTCTTCGCCCTCGCGGTGCTCGCGTCGCCCCTGGCCGCCCAGCGGTTCTCCGACGAGAGCGACGCAAGCTGGCTGGAGAACTGCCGCCACAACGGGTACGGCGACAGCGATCGCGGCCGCGCGTGCGAGGTCCGCGCGGTGCCGGTGCGCCTGGCCGGCCGCGCGATCGAGATCGACGGGCGGCAGAACGGCAGCATCCGGGTGCGCGGCTGGGATGGCGACTCGGTACGCGTGACGGCGCGCCTCCAGGCCAACGGACGCACGGACGACGACGCGCGCCAGACGCTCGCGGGCGTGCGCATCGCCTCGGATGGACGCGGTGTGAGCGCAGAAGGCCCGTCGATGGAATGGCGCGACGGCAGCGGGTGGTCCACGAGCTACGTGGTCTACGTCCCGCGCCGCTTCGACCTCTCTCTCACCGCGCACAACGGCAGCCTGCGCGTGGCGGACGTGCAGGGACGCATGGACCTGCGCACCCAGAACGGCTCGCTGGGGCTGGATGACGTGGGCGGCGAGGTGCGCGCCCGCACGCAGAACGGCTCCCTGAACGTGCAGCTCGCCGGCGCGCGCTGGGACGGCGGCGGGCTCGACGCCGAAACGCAGAACGGGTCGGTCCGGCTGAGCGTGCCGGAGCGCTATGCGGCGCTGCTGGAAACGGGGACCGTGAACGGCCGCATCAATACCGAGATCCCGATCACCGTCCAGGGCAGGCTGACCCGCCGCCTGTCCGTCCCGCTGAACGGCGGCGGCCCGACGATCCGGGCGATGACGACCAACGGTTCGGTGATCATCGCGAAGCGATGATCACCGAGCCCCGGGCGGGACGGCTGAGGGGTTTCCCGCCAAGCGAGCATCGCGAGCGTCCGTCCAGCGGAAGACCGAGCGCAGCGACGGTCACGCGCCCGCCAAGGGAGGCGTTCACGCCGACCGCCCGCCAAGCCCGCGGCGACGCCGCGAGCGCCCGTTCTCGTTGCACCATCGCGCCACAACGGGGTACTATCCCGGACACTCACCATGCCCAGGATCGATCTCACATGACCTCACGACTGTGGGTGCTGCTCGGCGCCCTCACCATCGCGTCGCCCGCGGCGGCGCAGCGCGGCAATCCCATCGCGGCCCCCGGCGCCACGCCCGCCGGCATCCAGTACGACCGCTCCGGCGTCGGCGACACCTCCCTCTTCGCGCCACTCGAGCTCCGCGCCCCCAACGAGATGCGCACCGGCTCCGGCGCGCCCGGCGCGAAGTACTGGCAGAACGCCGCCAGCTACGACATCAAGGCGACGCTCGACACCGCCGCCAGGACGCTGACCGGGTCGCTGCGCCTCCGCTACACCAACAACTCGCCCGACACCCTGCGCTTCATCTGGATGCAGGTCGAGCAGAACGCCTTCCGCAACAACTCGCTCAACTCGTTCGTCTTTCCCGCCGACTCGCGCTTCGGCGCGCGCGGCTTCGAGGGCGGCGACGTCATCACCCAGCTCGACCAGGTGGGCCGCGGCGGCCGCCGCACGGCGCTCAAGAGCCGCCCGAACGAAACGACGATGAAGGTGGACCTCGCCGAGCCGCTCGCCCCGAAGCAGACGGCGACGCTGGACATCGCGTGGCACTTCCTGATCCCCGAGCACGGCGCCGACCGCATGGGCCGCGAGGGCATGCTCTACGAGCTGGCCCAGTGGTATCCGCGCGTGAACGTCTACGACGACCTCCGCGGCTGGAACACCGAGCCCTACCTCGGCCAGGGCGAGTTCTACCTGGAGTACGGCGACTACACGGTGGACCTGACCGTGCCTGCCGGCTACACGGTGGCATCCACTGGCACCCTGGTGAATCCCGCCGAGGTGCTGACGCCCGCCGCGCGTCGCCGCCTCGCGCAGGCCGCGACGTCCGCCACGCCCGTGAACATCATCACGCTCGACGACATCCGCTCCGGCGCCGCGCACCTGTCCACGACCGGCACGAAGACCTGGCGCTTCGTCGCGAAGAACGTCCGCGACGTGGCGTGGGCCGCGTCGCCGGAATACCTCTGGGATGCGAGCAGCTGGAACGGCATCCTCGCGCAGGCCTTCTACCGTCCCACCGCCGCCGACCTGTGGAAGGACGCCGCGGACATGACCCGGATGTCGATCGAGGAGTATTCCACGCGCTGGTACCACTATCCGTGGCCGCAGATGAGTGCGGTGGAGGGGCCGATCAGCGGGATGGAGTACCCGATGCTCGTGATGGAAGCGAAGAGCGACGACAAGTACGACCTGTACAACGTGATCACCCACGAGATCGGGCATAACTGGTTCCCGATGATCGTCGGCTCCAACGAGCGCGTATACATGTGGCAGGACGAGGGGTTCAACACCTTCATCAACACCTTCAGCGAGGCGCGCCGCTATCCCGAGAAGGGGAACCAGCTCACGCGCGCCCTCGAGGAACGGCAGTCCGTGGAAGGGGCGATGGTCCGCGGCCTGGACGTCCCCATCGACGTGATGCCCGACCGGGTGGCGCCACGCCTGCTCGGCCTGTCCCAGTACACCAAGCCGAGCGTCGGCCTGCAGCTGCTGCGGCAGGAGATCATGGGACCGGCGGCGTTCGACGACGCCTTCCGCGCCTACATCCAGCGCTGGGCGTTCAAGCACCCGTCGCCAGCGGACTTCTTCCGCACCATGGAAGACGTGGGCGGCCGGCGCCTCGACTGGTTCTGGCGGGAATGGTTCAAGGAGAACCCGCACTTCGACCAGGCGATCGACACCGTCGCCACGCAGATGCAGGGCAACGTGCAGAACGTCATCGTGGCCTACGGCAACCGGGCGCGCGGCGTGCTCCCCATCCATGCCCGCTTCACCTTCAGCGACGGCTCGACGCAGCGCGTCGACTACCCCGCCGAAGTCTGGAGCACGAACACCACGCGCTACCTGCGGCAGTACAGCTTCACCGGGAAGACGCTGACCCGCGTCGAGCTGGACCCGGAGCACCTGCTGGTCGACACGGACCGCAGCAACAACGTCTGGGGCGGGTCGCCCGGGCCCGCCACGCCCTGACGGCCGCATGGCGTTCTTTTTGCCCCTCTTGCTACTATGCCGATCCTCCGATGTACGCCGCCCCGCTTGCGACAGCAGCACGCCACATCGGCGTCGTCGTCGCGTGACCGGCTTGCCAGCTTCAGGGTCTGCCACACATGACCGATGAGCGTCGTTTCGAGGAGCTACTGACCGAGTTCGAGCGGGTGGGGGTCGACCGCGACAGCTTCCCAGCCGGTATCAGGGTCCGTCCGGAGGACGCCATGCGCATCCTCCGCGGACTGCCCGATGGAGCGGGACCGGCCGCCTTCCTCGCCCGAGTCCGACAGGACACGCCATCGAAGGGAATTCCTCGGCAGCAGGATGACGAGCGACGCGCTGGATGAACGACGAGTGGCTGGCTCCGTGATGGAGCCAGCCACTCGTCGCATCCGTCCCCGATGCCCTTCGCCACCCACGTCGTTCGCGCGACGAGCGGACCTGGCTGGCCCCTCAGTCGATGGGGGAGACTGCATCTGATGGATGCAATGGATCAGGACGGATCACCCCCCTCGAACTGACTCCTCTCGGAGGGTACAGTGCCACAGCCGCAAAACACGCCGATGAGTTTTGGATGACGCCGGGCCTGGATCGGTGCCCCATGGTCGACCGAGCCGCCTGACCGTTCAATCCGTAGCCTCACGATGCAGTCTCCCCCTCGACTGAGGGGCAAATGCGCTTCGAGTAGCTACGAGCCGGCGCGCGATGCGGCGATCGCGTCGAGCTCGGCCACGAGCTCGGCACCGAAGTAGTAGCCGAGCTCGCCACGCGCCATCGCGTAGGCGGTCGGGCCGTCACCGGTGCACGAGAGCGTGCCGTCCACGAGCTCCTCGCTGCACAACAGCGTCCCGTCGCCGAAAGTCACCGGGAAGAGCGCGCTCACCATGGGCTTGAGGGCATGGTAGTCCTCGCCACGGGACAGTGAGAAGGCATGCAGCGCACACCCGCGCGCGCCGGCCCGCAGGAAGACGCACCCGCCATCGACGACCGCCGTCCGCGTTGCCGCGCCACCGGGAAAGTCGGCGTCGGGCACCTCGCCCGGCACGAACCACTGCTCGCGCGGCGCACGGACGAGCGGCGCCAGCCGGTCCGCCTCGGCAAGGATCCGGTCGCGCTCCACCACCGAGACGTCCACGCCATGCTGGCAGCACGAGTCGCCGCAGAACGAGCAGGCCATGCAGTGGCCGTAGTAGCGGCGCTCGAAGATCGCGACGTCCACGGCGCGCACCTCCGGCGCTCCGCCGCGGGCGACGTACGTTCGCGCGAGCGGCAGCGCGACGGTCGGCGCCACGGGATTCGTCAGGCGGCGCTCGTGTCCTCGGCGCCGCCGGCGCCCGACCCGTCCATGCCACCGCCCGGCTCGCCATCGGCAGGGGGCTGGCCGCCCGGAGCCTGGCGACGGCGGCCACG
>JAQBPZ010000022.1 GCA_028287225.1 Gemmatimonadota bacterium | reverse complement strand
ACGGATCTCGGCGACCGTCGCCGCGCAGGCCGCGCACCGCGCGACGTGCCGTCCCACGCGGCTCCGGGCCGCGTGCAGGTCGGACTGGTCGGCGCACGAGGAGAGGGCGTCGAAGGAAGGATGGAATCCGTTCAGGAGGGCGTTCATCGGGAGCCTCGCAGCAGCTCGCGCAGGGCGCGGCGTGCACGGTGAAGTCGGACTTCGGAGCTGGCGACGCTGATGCCGAGGAGGTCGGCGATCTCGGCGTGCGCGTAGCCTTCCACTTCCCGGAGCAGGAAGACGGTGCGCTGGTCGTCGGAGAGACGGGCGACCGCGACGTCGATGGCCATCCGATCGATGTGAGGCTCGACGGGCGCGAGGAGGCCGAGGACGCCCTCGACGCTCACCTCGCGGCGGCGCCGGCCGCTCCGGAGGTGCATGAGCGCCTGACGCACCGCGATGCGGCGGATCCAGCCGGGAAAGCTGGCGGCGGGTCCGGTGAAGCCGGCGACGGCGCCCGCCAGGCGCAGGAAGACCTCCTGCGCCACGTCCTCGGCATCGGGCCGGCTCTGCGTGAGCCGGAGCGCCGTGCGGTAGACCAGGTCTCCATGCTCGACGAACAGCTCCGCGAGCGCCGACTGGTCGCCGCGCGCCAGGCGCTCGAGCTGCCCGTACACGGCGTCGCCTGGGGGAGCCGTGGTGGCGACGGCCGAAGCAGTCGCCCCTTCGGTGAGTGGAGGCATGGAGTGTTGATGCCGGGAGGCGGGAAATGCTTACAGGCCGCGTGCGCGGTACCGGCGCGGGTGGCGGCGCTGCACCGGCTCCGACCCCGGTGCGACTCCGCTCCGACTCCGGGATGACGACCGGAGTGGCCGGAACGCGACGTGGGGCGCGTCGGATGTGCTCCGACGCGCCCCACGAACGATCAGTTATCCACAGACCCCGCTCAGGTCAGAACGGCAGGTCGTCGTCCTCGTCGGCCAGTGCGCCGGGGAAATCCTCGAAGTCGTCGCCACCCGCCGCGCCGGCCTTGGCCTTGGCGGGAGCGGCAGCGCGGGAGCGGGAGGCGTTGCTGCCCTCGCCCTCGAAGTCACCGCGCGGAGCGCCGCCACCGCCGCCGCCCGAGCCGCCGCCGAGCATGATCAGCTCGCGCACGTTGATCTCGGTGGAGTAGCGGGTCTGGTTCTCCTTGTGCTGCGACTGGCGGTACTCGATGCGCCCTTCGACGTAGATCTTGTCCCCCTTCTTGACGTACTTCTCGACGATGTCGGCGAGCTGCGAGCTCTTCGTGTTCCAGACCACGCAGCGGTGCCATTCCGTCTTCTCCTGCTTCGCGCCGGTCGCGTCGTTCCACGAGCGGCTCGTGGCGAGCGAGAAGGTCGCGACCCGGTTGCCACCGGTGGTCGAGCGCACCTCGGGATCGTTCCCGAGGTTTCCAATCAGGGTCACCTTGTTCAAGCTGCGGCTCATTTTGCTTCCTCCTGGGCGAGATGTCGTTGCTCCGCCCACACGCTAAAGATTAAGTCCGACTGCACGTCACCGATTTCCCGCACACGTCCACACAACATTTCCACTCCGATAACACACCTGCGCCCAACGAGTTGCACCAGCACCTTCATGTAACACTTTACTTCACGTCGGCGCCAGATCCCGCCGGAGGACCAGGGCGTCCTCCTCCGGGTGCTGGTAATACCCGCGCCGTCGTCCGACGTCGCCGAAGCTGCGCGAGGCGTAGAGCCGCCGCGCGGCCAGGTTCGACTCCCGGACCTCCAGGTACACGGTCCGGACGCCGGCCCGCACGAGGTCCGCGAGCGCCGCGTCCAGCAGCGCCCCACCGATCGCCCGGCCCCGCGCCTCGGGTGCCACGGCGATGTCCGCGATCTCGCCCTCCGGGCCGAGGAGCATCGTGAGAACATACCCTACCACGACGGGGGCGCCAGTCGCCTCGCCGGCCGGTCCGGCCTCCGGCGCCTCCGCCACGAGGAAGCGGATGTGCGACAGCACGAGCGAGGACTGAAACGCCTCCTCCGTCCACGGGTCGGCGAAGGACGCGTTCTCGATGGCCGAAACGCGAGCCACGTCGCGCGCCTGCGCGAGCCGGACGGTCACGACCGCGCCCGGCACCACGATCACGCGAGGGTGAGCGGCCGACCGTGCGCCGCCTCCCACTTCACCTGCGCTTCGGCCAGCCGTCCGTACGCCGGCTCCCAGGATGCCAGGTCGGCAGCCTCGCCCGCGTCGAGCAGATTTGTGAGGCGAGCCGCGCCGTGGGCGTGCGGGTCCACGGCGCGCCCCCCCGGCTGTCCCGGCCCGATCACCACCGCCCCGATCGACGCCCCCGCGTCGGCGAGCGCGTCCGACCTGACCAGTGCGACCGGCCCCGCAGAGGAGATGCGCCCGTCGGCCGCGACCTCCCAGGGCTGGGCGTAGTGCTCGCCGCGCATGGCGTCGACGGCGGCGAGGTAGCGGCCGGCGTCGAGCGGGCGCGCCGCCACCAGCAGCCCGAGCGAGGAGACCGGCACCAGCGGGCAGTTGACCGCCAGGGCGATGCCCTTGGCGATGCCCCCCGCGATCCGGAGGCTCGTGAACGCGCCGGGCCCTGCCCCGCAGACCACGCGATCCAGCGCGGCGGCCGCAATACCCGCCTCGGCGAGCACCTCCGCCACGGCGGGCATCAGGGCCTCGTGCTCGCGCCCCCGCATCGCCACGGTTCGCTCGGCCAGCACGCGGGCGCCGTCCACCAGGGCGACGCTGCCGACGTAGGTGGAGGCCTCGATCACGAGCGCGATCATGCGTTCCATCCCGCGTAGAGGAGGCGCCGGTGGGGGTCGTCGGGCAGGTGCTGGAGCGAGAGCGTCACGTGCTCGCGCGGCAGCCGATCGCCCGCGCGCTCCGGCCATTCCACGAGCACCACGGACCGGCTCGAGACGATCTCGTCCCACCCGATCGCGTCGAGCTGGTCCGGACGGTCCAGCCGATAGAGGTCGAGATGATACACGGGCGCGCGCGGCGCCTGGTACTCGTGCACGAGGGCGAAGGTGGGGCTGGTGACCTCCTCGACCACGCCGTAGCCGCGGCAGATCGCCTGGACGAGCGTGGTCTTCCCCGCCCCGAGCTCGCCGCGGATCACCACGGTGACCGGCGCGTGCGCGGCACGGCCGAACTTCATCCCCCAGTCGCGCAGCTCCTCGAGCGACATGGCGAGCGCGCCCCGCTCGGCGAGGGGCGGGACGAGGGGAGGATGCGCGGGTCGGTCGGCGGCGGGCCCCGTCATCGGCGCCCCGCGCCTCCCGCCTTCGCGGGTGCGGCGTCCGCGGCGAGCTTCCCGCGCACCGGCCCGCCGGCCATCCGCGCCCTGACCTCGAAGAGCTGGTCGCGGAGGCGGGCGGCCGCCTCGAAGTCCAGCGAGGTGGCCGCCTCGCGCATCTGGTCCTCGAGCATCTTCACCAGGGTCTCGGGGTCCACCATCTCGTAGCTCGGCGCGGCGGCCTCGGCCACCTTCTTCCCGCGCTTGGGCTTCTCGCCATCGTCGCGCTCCACGCGGGCGTCGGCGACGCGCGTGGTGAAGTTCACCTGGTCGATGCTCTTGGAGACCGACGTGGGGACGATCCCGTGCTCGGTGTTGTAGGCCGTCTGGATCTCGCGGCGGCGTGCCGTCTCGTCCATGCAGCGCTGCATGGAGCCGGTGATGCGGTCCGCGTAGAAGATGGCGCGGCCGTTGATGTGGCGGGCCGCGCGGCCCACCGTCTGGATGAGCGACCGGTCCGAGCGCAGGAAGCCCTCCTGGTCGGCGTCGAGGATGGCGACGAGCGAGACCTCGGGCATGTCGAGGCCCTCGCGCAGGAGGTTGATGCCGACGAGGACGTCGAAGTCGCCCAGCCGAAGCCCGCGCACGATCTCCATCCGCTCGATCGCGTCGATGTCCGAGTGCATGTACCGCACGCGCACCCCGACCTGCTGGAGGTAGTCGGTGAGGTCCTCGGACATCCGCTTCGTGAGCGTCGTGACCAGCACGCGCTCGCCGACCGCGGTGCGCTTCCGGATCTCGCCGAGGAGGTCGTCGACCTGACCGCGGACGGAACGCACCTCGATGACCGGGTCGATGAGCCCCGTGGGGCGGATGATCTGCTCGACGACGACGCCCTCCGAGAGACGCAGCTCGAGCTCGCCCGGGGTGGCCGACACGAAGACGGCGCGCGGGGTGAGGGAGAGGAACTCGTCGAACATGAGCGGCCGGTTGTCGAGGGCGCTCGGCAGGCGGAAGCCGTAGTCGACGAGGGTCAGCTTGCGGGCGCGGTCGCCGTTGAACATGCCGGCGATCTGCGGCAGCGTGACGTGCGACTCGTCGACCACCACGAGGAAGTCCTCGGGGAAGTAGTCGAAGAGGCACGCCGGCCGCTCCCCGCTCTCGCGGCCGGAGAGGTGGCGCGAGTAGTTCTCGATGCCGGCGCAGGTGCCGATCTCGAGCATCATCTCGATGTCGAAGTTGGTGCGGCTCTCCAGGCGCTGCGCCTCGAGGAGTCGGCCGTTGCTGCGCATCTCGGTGAGGCGCGCGTTGAGCTCCTGGCGGATCAGCCCGACCGCGCGCTCCAGCGTGGGGCGCTGCGTGACGAAGTGCTTGGCCGGATAGATCGCGGCGCGCTCCAGGGTGGCGATGGTCTCGCCGGTGAGCACGTTGATCTTGGAGATGCGCTCCACCTCGTCGCCCCAGAGCTCCACGCGGACGCCCTGCTCCTCGTACGCGGGATAGATCTCGACCGTGTCACCGCGCACGCGGAAGGAGCCGCGCTCGAACGAGACGTCGTTGCGGTTGTACTGGATCTTCACCAGCGCGCGCAGCACGTCGTCGCGGTTGACCTTCTGCCCCTGCGTGAGCGTGACCATCTGCTCCCGGTAGCTCACGGGGTCGCCGAGTCCGTAGATGGCCGAGACGGTGGCGACGATGATCACGTCGCTCCGCTCCATCAGCGACGACGTGGCGCGGAGACGCAGCCGGTCGATGTCCTCGTTGATGGAGGCGTCCTTCTCGATGTAGGTGTCCGAGGAGGGGACGTAGGCTTCCGGCTGGTAGTAGTCGTAGTACGAGATGAAGTACTCGACGGCATTCGTCGGGAAGAAGCTCTTGATCTCTCCGTAGAGCTGCGCGGCGAGGGTCTTGTTGTGCGACAGCACGAGCGTCGGCTTGCCGTACTGCGCGATGACGTTGGCCATCGTCATCGTCTTGCCCGAGCCGGTGACGCCCAGGAGCGCCTGGAAGCGATCGTTGCGATCGAGTCCCTTCATGAGCTCCGCAATCGCCCGCGGCTGGTCGCCGGCGGGCTGGAATGGAGCCTGGAGATTGAATTTGGCGGCGCCTCTGGTCATGCTGGAACCTAATGCTTTCGGGTGTTGTTCGGGAGAGTAGGACGGCAGGACGGTAGGACCGAAAACGTTTGCCGGTTGCCGGTCATTCGGTCCTACCGTCCTG
>JAQBPZ010000003.1 GCA_028287225.1 Gemmatimonadota bacterium | reverse complement strand
ACGGCGCGCTCGCGGACCCGGCGGAGGGGCTCCGCGACGCGGCGCGCCTCGCGATCGCACTGCACCGCCTCTGGCTGACGCGCGGGCCGCTCTTCGAGGGGATCGACTACCTCGAGCGCCTTCGCGCGGCGGCGGACGCGCCGGACGCCCCGGCGCTCGACGTGCTGCTGCGCGCGCAGCTGCTCAGCGGCGCGGCGCACCTCGCGGGCACGCGGAGCCTGTTCAGCGACGCGCAGGCGCTGTTCGCGCGCAGCCTCGCCCTCTACCGCGAGGCCGGCGACCGTCCCGGAACGGCCGCGACGCTCGCGAACCTCGGCTGGCAGACATGGAACATGGGCGATCTGGACGCCGGCGAGGCGCTCTCGCGCGAGGCGATCGCGATCCACGAGTCGCTCGGGGACTCGCTGGGCATCGCGCTCGCGAGGAACAACCTGGCCTGGATCGCGACGGAGCGCGGCGCGTTCGACGAGGCGGCGCGTCACTTCGACGCGGTCATCGCCTCGCACCAGGCGCGCGGCGACCTGCGCTCGGTCGCGTTCACGATGAGCTGGCGGGGCGTGCTGGCGGCACGCCGCGGCGAGGTCCACCAGGCGGTGGATCTCTTCGAACGCTCCATCGCGGCGGGCGACCCCGTGGCCGACATCGGGTACCGCACCCTCGTGCTCGTGCGGCTCGCCGCGGCACGTCACGCGCTCGGCACCTCCGACGAGGAGCCGGCGCTCGTCGCGAGCGCGCACCTGCCGGCGCTTCGCGGCTTCGGGCGGCTCTGGCCGCTCGCCTACGCGCTCACGGAGCTCGGCTCGATGCGGCTCGACCTCGGCGACGTCGCAGGCGCCCGCACCGTGCTCGCCGAGGCGCTCGAGGCGCGCCGTGTCTCACGCGGCACGGGCGGCATGATCGAGACGCTCACGCTCTCCGGCATCGCGGCGCACCGGGCCGGCGACCTGCACGGCGCTGCGCGGCACCTCACCGAGGCCCTCCCCATGGCGCGCGCGTACCGTGCCCCGCCGCTCGCCATCGCGTGCCTGGAGGCGGTGGCGCCGCTCGCGGTCGCGGCCGGCCATCCGGAGCACGCGGTTACGCTGCTGCACGCCGCCGATTCGGCGCTCGGCGCGCTCGGTGCCCGCCGCACTCCGCGACATGCCGCGCAGCACGCGGCGCGGCGCGGCGCACTCCGGGATCTCATGGGCGCCCGACGCTTCGAGCTCGCGTGCGCGGACGACCGGGCGGTGTCGCTCGACGCAGCGGCACCGCTCGCGATGGACGAGCTGCACGCACTGCTGGCGAGCGGACCGGCCGCATCAGCGTGAAGTGACGTCGTCTCCGGGAAGGTGCCCCGGACCACCGCGGTCCAGCGCGGCATCGAGCCGCAACCTCGCATCGCCGACGCGCCAGCACTCCGCGATGCGGCCCGCCTCGACGCGGGCGACGAGCGTTTCCCGCGCCTGATCGCGCCCACCGTCGTGGCGGCCCCACGACAGCACGGCGTCGCAGATCACGAGCCCGCCGACGCCCACGAGCCGCTCGATGCACCACTCGGCGTCGTGGAACCGGCAGCGCCGAGCCGCGAGCCCGCTCGCGAGCGACACGGCGTCGTGGTCCGGCCCGGCTCCGTGCTCCACGAACCCCTGCGCGAGGTGCTGCACCACCACGGACGGGGTGGCCCCTCGGGCCACCGCCTCGATGAACCGATAGAACACGGCGACGTCGGCCTCCACCGCACATGCACGCGCCCTGCCCCCGGCTCGCAGGGGCTCGGCATCCTCCGTAGGTTTCATTCCTTCCCCCGTCAGGTCACGCATCACGCCCCTCGCGGTGATCGGCCGCGCGGCGGCCGGTTGCCTCGATCAAGGGAGCGAGAAGCGGCACGGCCATTTTTCATCCACCGTGGCTTCGCATGCCGTCCGACACCTCCGACGACATCACGATCTACCTGCGACGCTGGCGCGACGGCGACCTCGGTGCCTTCGACGCAATGCTGCCGCGGGTCTACGAACGGCTGCGCGCCCTGGCGCACGCGCGCCTCCGGGCCGAGCATCCCGACCACACGCTCGACACGTCGGCGCTCGTGCACGAGGCCTACCTGCGCATGGCGTCGGGGATGACCCCCGACTGGCAGGACCGCGGCCACTTCTTCGCCGTGGCCTCCACCGCCATGCGTCGCATCCTGATCGACCATGCCAAGGAGCGGCTCGCGCAGAAACGGGGCGGCGCGGCGGTGCACGTCGCGCTGGACTCCGTGGCGTGGAGCCAGGTCGGCAGCGGGGACGCGGCGTCGGCCGAACCCGAGATGCTGATCGCGCTGGACGACGCACTCTCGCGGCTCGCGGGCCTGTACCCTCGGCAGGCGAAGGCGCTGGAGCTTCGCTACTTCGCCGGGTTCACCCTGGACGAGGCGGCGCGGGTGCTGGAGACGTCGGCGCCGACCGTGATGCGCGACCTGCGCTTCGCCGAGGCCTGGCTCGCGCGCGATCTCGGCCGGTAGCTGCTGGCGTGCCGGCGCACGCGCGCCGACGACGCACCTGCATGAAGGAGAACTGGGCAGGCGCCGGATCCTCGGCGCCTGCCCAGTTCTCTCTGATGCGCGGACCGGTCCGCGACCGTCACCCGATGGGCTTCTGCACCTCGACGACGACTGCCGGCACCCTGGATTCGTCCAGCATCCGGTTGAATGCCGTCACGTCCCCTGCCTCGATGGCCCGAAGCCGCGCGATGGAGGCGTCGACCTGGGCCGAGAGGTCGCGCAGCACGGCGCGGCCCTGCTCCGTGGGGCCGCGGTCGTAGCTATGCGCCATGCGGTTCACGTTCAGGAGCTGGTTGTACGGACGCACCGGATAGTGCAGGGTGATCTGGTCCGTCTGGCTGTGCACGTCGGCCAGGGAGGCGCGCACCGCTTCGAGCTGCGCGCGGAGCGACCGCCCCGATGCCGAGATCCGCGAGGCGTTCGGCATGCCCTTCGCGGCTGCCTCGCGCTCGGAGATCTGCTTCTGCATGGTCTCGATGTGGCGCACCTGGTCGCCGAGCTGGTTGAGCTTCGCGACCACCTGCGTGGTGAACTGGTACGACGCGGCGAGCTGCTCGGGTGTCGCGCCCATGCGCGGATCATCCACCACGCGGAAGATCTGCGTGCGCGTCACGCCGTCCGCGGTGAGCCGCACCGTGTACTGGCCCGGCACGACCATCGGGCCCGCCATCGTGCCCTCGTCGTTGACGACGTTCTTGAGGGGGCGCACGCCCGGGGCGCGCAGGTCCCAGACGAAGCGGTTGAGGCCGGCCCGCGCGTGGACGACCGAGTCCGAGGGGAGATAGGCGAGGCTGTCCCCCTCGATGCGGCGTCGCTGGGACGACTGCCCTGTCGTGTCGTACGCCGAGAGGCGCTTCAACGAGTCGGAGGCGGTGTATGCGATGCGGGCGCTGTCCGCCTTCGCCGGCGAGCCGCTCTCGCTCACGAAGGTGCGGATGACCTCGCCCGACGGACCGCGGAACTCGAGCTTCACCTCGCCACCGTCCTTCTGGGCATTCTTCAGCCAGTAGTCCACGTACACGCCGGCGAACGGATTCTCCCCCGACTCCGCATCGCGACGTCCGGAGCGCCCGCCCGCGGAGCGCACCGCGGTCGCCGGCGCGAAGAGGTGCACGCGCGACGCGCGCACCGAGTCGGCCATCTGGCGCAGCGGCGAGATGTCGTCGAGCACCCAGATCGACCGGCCGTGCGTGCCCGCGATCAGGTCGTTGTCCTTGATGACGAGGTCGCGGACGCTCGTGCGCGGAAGGTTCATCTGCAGCGGCTGCCAGCGCGAGCCGTCGTCGAACGAGACGTAGACCCCCGTCTCCGTGCCGGCGAACAGCAGGCCGCGGCGCACCGGATCCTCACGGATCGTGCGCGTGTAGGCGCCGGTGGGAATACCGGCGTCGATCCGCGACCAGGTGCGGCCGTAGTCGGTGGTCTTCAGGAGGTACGGCTTGAAGTCGTCCTGCTGGTACCGGTTCGCGGCGATGTACGCGGTGCCCGCGTCGTGGTGGCCGGGCTCCACGATGCTCATCTTCGTGAAGGCGCCGAGCCCCGCCGGCGTGACGTTCTGCCAGGTGGCGCCGCCGTCGCGCGTCAGGTGCACCATCCCGTCGTCGCTCCCCGCCCAGATCAGCCCCTTCGTCAACGGCGACTCGGCCACCGCGAACGCCGAGGCGTACCACTCGGTGCCGGTCATGTCACCATGGATCACGCCGCCGCTGCGGCCGAGGGTGCGCGGGTCGGCTCTCGACAGGTCGGGGGAGATCCGCGTCCAGCTGTTCCCCTCGTTGGTCGACTTCCAGAGGTGCTGCGACGCGGTGTAGAGCGTCTTCGGGTCGTGCGGGGAGAAGAACAGCGGGAAGGTCCACGCGAAGCGCTCGGGCACCTCACCCGCCGCCCAGCCGTCGTAGTTGTCCAGGCCCGTGGCCACGTTGCGCTCGTGCCTCGTGCGCAGGTCCTGCCGCCAGATCTCCCCCATGTAGCCGCCACCGTACGTGATGTCGGGGTTGGTGGGATCCACCGCGATGTACGCGCTCTCGCCACCGGCGACGTCCCACCAGTCCTGCCGTCCGATGGACCCGCGATCCGAGCGGCTCGCGATGCTCAGCGAACCGTCGTCCTGCTGCGCGGCATAGATGCGGTAGGGGTACTGGTTGTCCGTGGTGACGTGGTAGAGCTGCGAGGTGGGCTGGTTCATGACGCTGCTCCACGTCGCGCCCCGGTCGTACGAGACCGTTGCGCCGCCATCGTTGGCGTGGATCATCCGCTGCGGATCCTTCGGGTCGATCCACAGGAGGTGGGTGTCGCCGTGGGGCACCCGCATGCTCGTCCACGTGCGGCCGGCGTCGACCGAGCGCCAGGTGCTCAGGTTGTTCACGTACAGCGTGTTCTCGTCGCGCGGGTCGGCGGTGATGGTGGAGTAGTACCATGCGCGCACCTGCCAGCGCTGGTCGCCGTTCACGCGGTCCCAGGTGGCGCCGGCGTCGTCGCTCCGGAAGATGCCGCCGCGCGGAACGCCGGCCGAGTCGGGCGCCTCCACGGTGGCGTACAGGCGGCGCGGGTTGGCGGGCGACACCGTAACGCCGATCCGGCCAAGCGCCGTCTGCGGCAGGCCGCTATTTGCGGAGATGTCGGCCCAGCTGTCGCCGCCATCGGTGGACTTCCAGAGGCCGCTGCGCCCGCCTCCGGAGGTCATCCCCCAGGGAAAGCGCCGCAGGTGCCACATCGCCGCGTAGAGGATGCGCGGGTTCGTGGGGTCCATCGCCAGGTCGATGGCGCCGGTGGTGTCGTTGACGAAGAGGCTCTGCGTCCAGCTCCGCCCGCCGTCGGTGGTGCGGTAGACGCCGCGCTGGCGGTTCGGCCCGAACGCGTGCCCGATGGCCGCCACGTACGCGATGTCGGGGTTGGACGGGTGCACGCGAATGGCGCCGATCTGCTGCGTGTCGTCCAGGCCGCGATGCTCCCACGTCTCGCCGCCGTCGGTGGAGCGGTACACGCCGTTGCCGTAGGTGAGGTCCTCGCGCAGCCCGGACTCGCCGGTGCCCACGTAGAGCACGTTCGGATCGCTCGGGGCCACGGCGATCGCGCCGACCGACGAGATCTCCGGCGCGCCGCCCTTCACCCGGAAGTCCGAGATGTTGCGCCAGCTCTGCCCGCCGTTCGTCGTCTTCCATACCCCGCCATTCACGGCGCCGAAGTAGAAGACCCGCGGGTCCACGTACGAGCCCGTGACCGCCACGGTGCGCCCGCCCCGGAAGGGCCCGATGTTCCGCCAGCGCAGCGACGGAAAGGCCGACCGCGCGATGGCGCGCGTGCTGTCGGCGACGGGCGCGGTGGCGGCGGCGGTGCGCTGCTGCGCGTGTAGGGGCGCCGCGGCAAGCGCGACGATGATTGCGAGCTTCAGGTTCATGTCAGGCGTTGGCGTGAGGTCGGGTGGGAACTTCCTGTTCGGCGTACGCGAATCTCCTCGAATGGGAGGCGAATTCTCGCGGCGCGTCCTCAACTGCATGAATGGATCGCGGCGATTCGCCTCGCATTCGAGGAGACTCGCGTACGATGTCAGGAACGGCTGGCGATATGACGCTAGCGACGTGGCCGAGTGAACTCCGATCCCCGCGTCCATGTCGGCCAGGCGGTCGCGTTGGCGACGTCGAGCGTCGTACGGAAGAGGAGGCGCGTGTCGTCGACCACACCCGCGAGGTCCCAGTCGGGCTTCACCTCGTCGCTGGGCTTGTGGTAGTCGCGCGCGATGTACTCGCCGCGCACGCGCGCCTCGTAGCCGGCGGGCTTGCCGATGTAGTCGGTGCCCGGAAAGAGGAACGAGAGGGCGGGCACGCCGCGGCGCGCGAACTCGAAATGGTCGGCGCGATAGAAGTAGCCCTTCTCCGACTCCGGATCCGCGCGCACGACGCGTCCGTCCTTCGCCGCCTCGGCCGCGAGCACGTCCTCGAGCGACGAGCGGCCGTAGCCGAGCGAGACGACCGCGCGGGTGCGGCCGAAGGTGTTCATCGCGTCCATGTTGATGTCGGCCACGGTGGCGGACAGCGGATAGATCGGATGCTGTCCGTACCAGCGCGAGCCGAGCAGCCCCTGCTCCTCCGCCGTCACGGCGAGGAAGACGAGCGTGCGGCGGGGCGGTACGCGCATCGACTTGAAGGCCCGCGCCTGCGCCAGCAGCCACGCCACGCCGGACGCGTCGTCGAGCGCGCCGTTGTAGATGGAGTCGCCGTTGATGGGCCGGCCGATGCCGTAGGCGTCCCAGTGCGCCGAGAGGACCACGTACTCCTTCCTGAGCGTGGGATCGGAGCCGTCGAGCCGGGCGACGACGTTGCGCGAGCGCACGCGGCGCACCGCGTTGTGGACCTCGAAGGTGGCGGTGGCGCCTAACGAGACCGGCCGGAACGCGCGCGTGCGGGCCTCGCGCTGGAGGGCGTCGAAGTCGTGGCCGCCGGCGGC
>JAQBPZ010000412.1 GCA_028287225.1 Gemmatimonadota bacterium | reverse complement strand
CAGGTGGACGCGGCCGGGCGCCTCGCGTGCATGCTGCACCTGGCGCGGTACACCGGCCGTCGAGTGAACGCGATCTGCCAGCTGCGGGCGGACGACGTCTTCCTGACGAAGGACACGGCAGCGCGCGCCCTCGCCGCCGCGGGGATGGACGAGGGGCTCGCCGATCACAAGCCGCACGGCGCGATCAGGTGGAGCGAGTCGCACGACAAGCTCGGATTCCTCGAGCTGACGGCCATCAGCGCGCCGGCGCGCGCGGCGCTCGAGCGATACCTGCGGAAGATGCCGCGGCTGGGCGCTGCGCCCCTTTTCCCGGACCTGAAGCACTCCACCCAGCCGATCACCCGGGCGGCGGCCGATCACCTGCTGCGGGCCGCTGAGGAGCGCGCCGGGCTCCCGAAGTTCGACCGGGGGCTCTGGCATCCGTACCGGCGCGCCTGGGCGAGCTCGCGGAAGCACCTGCCGGACGTCGATGTGGCGAAGGGTGGCGGGTGGCGCGACCTCGCCACGATGAAGGCCTCATACCAGCAGGCGGACCCCGCGACGACGCTTAAGGCGATCGAAAACGAGCCGGCGAGGCCCAACGAGGGCCCACAGGTACAGCGAAGCAGCGACGGCTCAACGACTTAGCCCGCGCCCTAGATCTCCCAGTTCGACAAGACCACCCCCGCAGCCGGCTTCGGCTCCGGAAAGCCCGTCAGCGACATGCGGAGGTCGGTCCAGCGCACCCGCGCCCCCAGCGCGATCAGCCGCTGGTACAGCCCCGCGAACTCGCCCTGCACCCGGAAGGCCACGCGACGGGTGCCGCTCCGCTTCGCCAGGTCCCGGAGCGCGCGCGTCATCGGCTCCAGGAGGTCCTCCCGGGCCAGGACGAGCTTGAGGACCCGCAGCTCCTCCCGCGTGCGACCCTCCACGAGCGGCGCGCCGTGGCAGAGGGCGAACCCCGCCAGCGCTCCCCGCTCGCGCAGGAGGACGGTGTCGCCAAGTTCCAGGTCGTGCGTCAGCTCGATCTCCCGGCTGAAATCGTAGCCCGGCAGAAGCGCCCCGGTCAGCCCGTGGGCCGCCGCGATCTCCGCGTCACGCCCGCGGGCATCCAGCCGCCCCAGCAGCTCGGGCGGACGGTCGTCCGACGCGGCATCCAGGGTGAGCGTAATCGTGAGCCGCCCCGGCGCGAAGCCGAGCCCGGAGTAGAAGCCGATGTTGTCCATCGTCCTGGGCATCGTTTCCAGCCCGATCACGCGCGCCCCCTGCCCCTTCAGCCACCGGACCCCGTGCTCCACCACGTCCTTCCCGGTGCCGCTGCCCTGCTGGTCGGTGCGCACCGCCAGGGGGCCCATCCAGCCCTCCACGCCGGAGCGATGCACCATGTTGAAGGCGGCGATGGCCCCGCGCGTGTCTCGCCAGAGCATGGCGCCCTCGGCCGCATCCTCGATGGCGTACCGCCAGATCTGCGGGTTCAGGTTCGGCACGCGGACCCCCACCATGCCGTCACGCCGGTACCGGTCCGTGAACGCATCGCTGAACACGGCATTGAGCGCCGGGATGTCCGCCACGCGCGCCGCCTCGGGCCCGGTCACCGGCAGCGACGGCCGCCAGCTGCGGATGCCCGCCATCAGCCGTCCACGCCGGCGGCCAGGAGCTCGCCCTCCGCGAGCGCCGGGTCGAGCTGCTCCACGAGCGAGCTGCCGCTCTCCTCGTCGTAGCGCACGCTGATCACGCGGTCGAGCCCCTCGCGCACCTGCTCGATGTGCGTGATCACGATCACCTGCTCGAACCGGTCCTGCAGCCCGCGCAGCAGCTCCACCACGTTCTGCCGGCGCGACTCGTCGAGCGAGCCGAACACCTCGTCCAGGATCAGCAGCGAGAACGACTGTCCCGCCCGTTCCGCGATCATCTGCGAGATGGCGAGCCGCAGGCAGAGGTTCGCGATGTCCTGCTCGCCTCCCGAGATCACCGGCTTGGGGACGGCGTCCTCCAGCAGCGTGAGGTTGTAGCTGTCGTCCAGCTCCACCTCCGTGTACCGCGCGTCGGTCAGCTCGGTGAGGAAGGCGCTCGCGATCTCGCTCATCTCGGGACGCAGCTGCACGTTCAGGTCCGTGCGCAGGTCCGTGTACGCGCGATCGAGCTCGTCGTGCAGGCGCTTCTGCCGGTCGAGCCCCTCGAGGGTACCGCGCGCGCGCTCCAGCTCCGCACGCGCCTGCTCGGCGCGCGCCACCGCGGCCTGCGCGCCGGTCATCTCCCCGGCCGCCGCGACCGCATCGAGCTCCGCCGAGCGCAGCTCGTTGGCCGCGCCGTCGTGCCGCATGCGCAGCTCGGCATAGCCCTGCTCCGAGAACGACAACAGGTCGCGCCGGACGATGAGCGCCGACACGCGCGCCTGCGACGCCGCCACCCCCACGGCCGCGCGCGCATGCTCGGCCTGGAGCGCATCGCGGCGCTCGAGCTGTGTCGCCAGGCGCGTCGCGCGGGCGTCCAGCGGCCGCAGGCGCTCCAGCTCGCGGCGC
>JAQBPZ010000403.1 GCA_028287225.1 Gemmatimonadota bacterium | reverse complement strand
GCCAGCCGAAGTCGTCGTTCTGGTTCACCTGGATGAGCTCCTCGGCCGGGTTCTCCGCCTGGTACACGGTGGTCGGGAAGACCTTCGGCCAGCTGTCGTGCAGCTGGTCGCGGCCGTGCTGGGTCTGGTACAGCTTGCCGTCGCTGCCGAAGTCCATCCCCATGCCGTTGCGGATGCCCGTGGCGAATCGCGCCGACGGGGAGAAGTGCTGGTTGGTGGCGTTGGCGTTGAACAGCCAGGTGCCGGCGCGCGTCCGGAGCTCGGTGCACGGATCCACGCCCTTCGACTCCAGGCCGCGGTCCTTCTGCTGGCAGGAGTTGGTCGCCGAGCCGACGTTCACGAAGAGGCCGCTGTCGCCGTTGAACGCGAAGTTGCGCGCGCGGTGTCCGGGCGACAGCGGAATGCCGTCCACCACCACCTCGGCCTTGCCGGCCGGCACCAGCGCGGTGTCCGCGCGGGCGTAGCGCACGATGCGCGTGCCTTCGTCCACGTACAGGTAGCCGTTGTGCAGCCCCACGCCCGTGTTGCCGAGCCCGGGGATGCGCTTCACGATGTCGGCGTGGCCGTCGTGGTTCGTGTCGCGCAGCGCGACGAACGACGCCCGCTGCTCCTGCTTGGCGACCCCGGAGATCTGCTTCTCCGGCGAGGGCTGCGTGCCCTCGAGCGTGATGTACACGTCGCCGTTGCTCGCCACGGTCACGAACCGTCCGTGCACGATGCTGTCGGCGAACACGGTGGCGCAGAACCCCGCCGGCAGCGTGAGCTCCGCCGTGCCGCCGGCACAGGCGGTCGCGGTGGTGGCGCCGGCGCGCGACGAGTCGGGGCCCGCCGCGGCGGAGCCGCCGGCGCCAGGCGTCTTGTCACCGCCCGAGCAGGCGGCGGCCAGGGCGAGAAGGGCGAGCGAGGAAACGAGCGGATGAGTTGCGCGTACGCGCACGAGGCGTTCTCCAGTGCAGGGGACGCCAGAGCGAAGGCAATTTTCACACCCTTCGGCATGCCAGCGTCTCGCGGACCGTCGGCATTCCGCGCCGACGGAACCGGGGGTGCGTGACGATGGTTCATCAGAGTCGCATCCCGCAGCCCGCTGCTCTCCCCCCACCACGAAACAGATGACGGCCTCCCTGTTCGATCCGGTCACCATCCGCGGCGTCACCTTCCGCAACCGCATCGGCGTGAGCCCGATGTGCCAGTACTCCAGCGAGGACGGCTTCGCCACGGACTGGCACCTCGTGCACCTCGGCGCGCGCGCGGTGGGGGGCGCGGGCACCGTCATCGCCGAAGCCACCGCCGTGACCGCCGACGGCCGGATCTCACCGAACGACCTCGGCATCTGGAAGGACGAGCACGTCGAGATGCTCTCGCGCATCACGCGCTTCATCGCGGAGCAGGGGGCGGTGCCGGGCGTGCAGCTCGCCCACGCGGGCCGCAAGGCGAGCGTCGCCGCGCCATGGCTGGGCGGCAAGGCGCTCGCGGTGGAGGCCGGCGGCTGGCGGCCCGTCCGCGGACCCAGCCCCATCGCCTTCTCGCGCAGCGCTCCGGTGCCCGAGCCGCTCGACGACGCCGGCATTCGCGACGTGATCCGCGCCTTTCGCGACGGCGCCGCCCGCTCGCTCCGGGCCGGCTTCCAGGTGATCGAGCTGCACGCCGCGCACGGCTACCTGCTGCACGAGTTCCTCTCGCCCATCAGCAACCAGCGCACGGACGACTATGGCGGCTCGTTCGAGAACCGCGTGCGCCTCACCCTCGAGGTGGTCGACGCCGTGCGCGAGGTGTGGCCCGACACGCTCCCCCTGTTCGTGCGCGTCTCCTGCACCGACTGGACGGATGGGGGATGGGACATCGCCCAGTCCGTGCGGCTCGCCGCGCTGCTGCGTCCGCGCGGCGTGGATCTCATCGACTGCTCCACCGGCGGCAACGTCGCGGGCGCCACGATCCCGCTGTCGCCGGGCTACCAGGTGCGGTTCGCCGAACAGGTGCGCCGCGAGGGCGGCATCGCGACTGCGGCGGTGGGGCTCATCACCGACGCCGCGCATGCCGATGCCATCGTCCGCGACGGCCAGGCCGACTTCGTGTTCCTCGCGCGGCAGCTGCTGCGCGACCCGTACTGGCCCCTGCACGCCGCCCGCACGCTCGGCGTCGACCTGAGGTGGCCGGTGCAGTACGAGCGCGCGAAGGACTGAGCCCGTGTCTTGCATTTGCCTCCGGTATTCACCTTCGGAGGTTTTCCTCATGAAGCACCAGATTCGTTTTGCTCTGCTCGCCACGGCGTTCACCGCGTTCGCCGCCGGCACCGCGCACGCCCAGGGCGACGCGCACAAGCCCGGCGGACTCAACAAGGTTGCGCACGACGTCAGCAACACGGTCAAGAAGGCCGGCCGCGACACCAAGGCGGAAGTGCACCGCGACGCCAGCCGCGCGCACAACACGCTGACCGATGCCGGCAACGGCACCAAGACCGTGCTCAAGAAGACCACCGGCATCCACGGGTCGCACAACGCCCACCCGGGCGGGCTGAACAAGGTGGCCCACGACGTGAGCAACGCGTCCAAGAAGGCGGGCAGCCAGGCCAAGGGCGAGGTCCAGGACGCCAAGAGCGCTGCCCACGGCGCCCTGACCGAGAAGGGCAAGAGCATCAAGGACACCACCCTGCGCAACGCCAAGCCGTAGCGGCACGCACAAGGAGCAGGAGGGGCCCGGGTCACCTCGACCCGGGCCCCTCGTGCATCCCCCGCTCAGCTGCGCAGCGTCGGCGAACGCGCTAGCGCAGCGTCATGGGACTTCCGATGCGCGATGCCGAAGGGCGCGCCCGAAGCACTGGCTCGATCAATAGCGTCAAGCGCGGCTCCTGTGCGCGATTTCTTCCCCTCCGGAATCGTGTGGAACAGATCAACGTTGGCACGCCACATCACACCGGTCATCCCGCGATTCGGTCGGCCGACGGCTGCGATCACTGATGCGACCGCTGTGCCGTGGGCAGTGGTATCGCCGAACCGAGTCAGGTTGGAGTACTCGGTGATGGGGCCAAGATTCGCGCTCGGATCCTGCGCGTTGTAGAACCCTTCGTCGACAATCGCGAGCAGGGGGCGCTGGCCGCCCGAACTGACTTCCCCGGTCGCACACTCTCACCCATTGGTGTGTTCGCATACTCGAGTGCCCAAGTTCCACGAGTGGGATTGACAGAAAGATCCCCGGGACGCCACGTCCGCCGTCTGGCGAAATGTGGAGTAGGCGAGCGCCGAGATGTGGTCCAGCCGCGTGCCCGCGTACTCGTCCAGCGCGAGCGTCGCGTCCGCCGCCGCTGCCAGCTCCGCGCTGCCCGTGCCGAGCGGCGTCGCGGCGGGGCCGGAGACCAGCCGGTAGCGCGTCGCGTCGCTGCACACCCCCGTGTCGTCGTTCATGAACCACGAGCCGTGCATCTCGGCCGGCGACACCACGACGGCACCGGCGGGATCGAGCGCCCGTGAGCTCGTGTCCGGCGCCGCGAGCCTCTCGGGCGCCGTGAGGTCGTGACAGCCATACAGGCTGAGGAGCGCCCCGATCAGGGGAAGGAGCATGGGATTGCCTCGTGTCCCCGTGGCGTCGACCATCAGGTGCGGGAGATGTCCTCATCCCTCGGTGACCACGGCATCGCCACCTCGGCAGGTGCCCGACGATTCCGGTTCGGGAGGAATCCGGCACGCTACGGCAGGAGAATGACGGCCGAAACTCTCGCTTCGTGACGCAAAGCCTGCTTTTTCCGCCATCGGTGGAACGAATCTGCGCTGTTGCCAACGCCAAGGGACAGTCCCGCCAGAATTTCGCTCCTCGTGCATTGTGCGGCATCCCTCGCACTTTGCACGATTCAGCGTCGACATGCGTCTCTCCGACGTCGGACTTTTCGTCCCATTCCACGGGATCAGGCTGACCGGCCCCCGCCTGATCAGCATGGTACGGCGGTCGCAATGACCTATGATCTCGACTGGTGATCCATGGCACCGAGGCTGCCTTGGAAGCGCGCGGCCAATCCCTTCTCGCACAACCGTTTGACGACCCCCGACCGGCACTTCCGGGGGGTATGCCCCCACCCATCGGATCCCCTCATGTCGCTCAAGTTTCGCCGCTTCGGCGCACTCGCCCTCGGCCTGATCTTCGCCGCCGGCTGTGCCCAGGACCGCGCCACCGCCCCCGCCCCGGCCGCCGCCACGACCGTTTCCGCGACCGGCACCGGCTCGGGCGACCTGCTCGGGACGCTCGGCTCCACCGTCGGCAACGTCACCTCCGTGCTCGGCCTCACGAAGGCGACCGGACTCCAGCGCACCACTCCGCTCGCCGAAGACATCACGGTCGTGAAGTCCATCGGCGTCCAGGGCGGCATCCTGTCGATCCCCGAGGCCGGGGTCACGGTCATCGTCCCCTACGGTGCGCTCGACCGCACCGTGGAGATCACGATGACGGCGCGCAAGGGCAGCCTGGTGGCGTACGACTTCGCGCCCCACGGCATCACCTTCGCCCGGCCGCTCGTCTTCAACCAGCAGCTCGGCGGCACCAACACGGGCCTGCTCGGCCCCCTGGGCCTCAAGCTCGGCTACTACGCCGACCCGAGCCTGCTGGGCGGCACCACGGCGCTCGTCTCGGAGCTGGTTGGCGGCGTTACCAGCGTGCTGACCCGGACCTTCACGGCGCCGATCAAGCACTTCTCGGGCTACGTTGTAACCTGCGGACGCGGTGACTCTGCCCAATAGGGCATCG
>JAQBPZ010000379.1 GCA_028287225.1 Gemmatimonadota bacterium | reverse complement strand
GCCCCTCTTGCCACCTCCATCCGGCGCTACTTGTACGGGTCGCCGGACGGCCGGCCACCCGGGCTGCGGCCAGCGCCCGACGACCCGGAGCCCGTGCTGCCGCCCGCCGAGCCGCGACCACTGCCTCCTCGGCGCGACCGTCCCGACCCCGACGGGGCCGACCCGCCAGCCGCCGGCCGCGAGGATCCCGCCTGCGATCCGCTTCGCGCACTGCCGCCCTGCCCGCGGCCCGAAGCGGGCGCGGCCGGCTGACCCGACTTGCGGTCCGCCTTTTCCTTCGCACGCTTGCGCTCATCCGCCTTCCGTGCCCGGATCTCGGCGATCCGCTCGGCGATCGGGACCTCGAAGCGCTGCGCCGGCTTGCTCTGGTAGTCGAACCCCTGGACCACGACCCGTGGCAGGCGCTTGCTGATGGCCCGCTCGATCTGGCTGAGGTCGCCTTCCTCCTCGGCCGACACGAAGGTGAAGGCATCGCCCGTGGCATCGGCGCGGGCGGTACGGCCGACGCGATGGATGTAGTCCTCGGGGAGGTGCGGCACGTCGAAGTTCACGACGTGCTCCAGCTGCTCCACGTCGATGCCGCGGGCCACGATGTCCGTGGCCACCAGGCAGCGATACCGGCCACTCTTGAACCCCTCGAGCGCCTCGGTGCGCTGGGCCTGGGAGCGGTTGCCGTGGATCTTGGCGTTCGGCACCCCTTCCTTGGTCAGGAAGTCGGCCAGGCGGTTGGCGCGGTGCTTCGTGCGCGTGAACACGATCACGTTGCCGATGTCGCCGCGGCGCAGCAGCTCCACGAACAGGCCCGCCTTGAGCTCCTGGCTCACCGGGTAGACGGCCTGCCGGATCCCCACGGCCGGCGTCGACTTGCGCTCCAGGTTGATGAACGCCGGGTCGTGCAGCAGCTCCCGGGTCAGCGCCTGGATGGGTGCCGGCATGGTGGCCGAGAAGAACAGCGTCTGCCGCTTGGCGGGGAGGTGCTTCAGCACCCGCTTGATGTCCGGCAGGAAGCCCATGTCGAGCATCCGGTCGGCTTCGTCGAGCACCAGGACCTCGAGCCCCGACAGCTTGGCGTACGGCTGCTTGAAGTGGTCCAGCAGCCGGCCCGGCGTGGCGACGATGACGTCGACCCCGCTGCGGAAGGCATGCTCCTGGGGTCCCATGCCGACGCCGCCGAAGACCGCCGCGCCCGAGAGGGGGGTGTGCATGGCCAGCTCGCGGAGTGCCTGCTCGATCTGGGCGGCGAGCTCGCGCTTTGGGGTGATGACGAGCGCGCGCGTGGTGCCGCGCGACTTGCCCATCAGGCGGTGCAGGATGGGCAGCAGGAAGGCGGCGGTCTTGCCGCTGCCCGTCATTGCGCAGGCGAGGAGATCCTTCCCCTCCATCGCGGGCGGGATCGCCTGCTCCTGGATCGGGGTGGGGCGCGTGTAGCCCAGCTCCTTGACGCCTCGGAGCAGGTCGGGATGCAGCTTGAACGCAGCGAACGGCATTATATGATGGCTAGGGAATCCATCAACTTAGCCAGACACTGGGCCTTGCGGCACCGTGAGGCGAGCGGGACCGGCGGGCGGGTGAGAACAACACGATGAGCCGTCAGCCCGAGCGGACAGCTTAGGAGCTTCGGCTACCGCTGGTTTTTGGGGTAGCTGCAGCTGTGAGCTGTCCGCTCGTGCTGACGGCTCATTGTGTCGCGGACCACGGCACTCTCCCTCCAATCATCCCAGCAGCACCGCCACGTCGTAGAGCGCGTGCGTCCACGCGGTGATCCCGAAGCCGCGGGTGAGGTAGAGCGCGCTGAAGGCGAGACCCGCGAGCGTGCGGAAGACGAAGCTCTCCAGGCGATACGGCTCGCCGAGGGGGCCGAGGTAGTGGAACGCCGAGAAGATCAGCGCCCCCGTGAGGGTGGCGAGGGCGCCGGCGGCCACGCGAGACAGCCCCACGAGCAGCAGGGCGTTGGAGATCAGCGCCACCAGCACCACGCGGAAGAGCAGCTCCTCGTACAGCCCGGCTCCCAGCGAGAGGGTGAGGCGCGAGAGCGCGGAGCCCGGCATTCCGCCGCCCGCCGAGAGGGCGCGGAGGGGGCCGAGCAGCTGGACCGTCGCCGTGCCCACGACCAGCCCGAAGAGGAGGGCCAGCACCACGGATTCGCCCAGCATCAGCCCGAAGATCCCCGGACGCAGCGGCCCGCCTCGGCGGTCGCGCCAGACGAGCACGAGCGCCCCGCCGATGACGAGCGCCATGAACACCAGTGGGCCGCGGGGGCCGATGGCCGCGGTGAACAGGCTGGTGAGGATGACGTCGGCGCCGTTGCGGATCACCCCGCCCGACGACCGGATGGGCGCGACGAGCTCGAGCAGCTCGTACAGGAGCAGCAGCGGAAGCGCGAACAGGAGGCTGTATCGGTGCGACCGGCTCGACGTCCAGTACACGCGTGGTGCGAGAGACATGACCCGGCGGATCCCAGGGAAGATCGTGGTGTATTTCGGTCGACCAGATGCTCTCAGTACGACCGAGACGGACGGGACGTTTCGCGATCTTCACGGCCGCTTGCGCGGCGGAACTCCAGTCGCCAGTTTGGGTATGGAAACACGTTCGCCCTCATGTTCAACCCGAAAGAGAGGAGGTGATCAATTGTCTATTGCGCCTAGAACCCAGTTGATTGCCGTTACCCGGTAGTCTGTTTCACAGCTAAACCGACCGGCAATCAACGGTTCGGCAACATCACGGCAGGGCCTCTTCTCCAGGGCGGAGACCGGCGGTGATGAGAGAGCGGCGAAGACTTCGAGTCTTCGCCGCTCTTGTCGTTTCAGGATGATTCACGGCTTCAACGCAGAGGTCGCCGAGGGAACTGCAAGGGCGCAGAGGAGGGCACCTTGCCCTTGGAGCACTCCTCCGCGTTGAAGACGTGCCGAAGCTCCTGAAGTGCGCCGGGCGTGTCCGATTCAGCTGGTGCCCGTGCTCCCGAAGCCGCCGGCGCGCTCCGTCGTGCGCCTCACGGCGCCCTCCACCATCGGCAACGACTCGTAGCGGGCGAACACGACCTGGGCGATCCGCTCGCCGTGCACGATCCGCTGCGGCATCCGCCCCTCGTTCCGCACGATTACCATCCACTCCTCGGCATAGTCGGCGTCGATCGTGCCTGGCGAGTTCGGGACCGTCAGCGCGCGCTTGAGCACCTGGCCGCTGCGCGGGCGAATCTGCGCCTCGATCCCATGCGGAAAGCGCGAGCGGAAGCCGAGGGGCACGAGCACCATCTCGCCGGGCTGCACGACGACGCCCCATTCGCCCCCCTCCTCCGTGGCGGCGTCTTCCCCGTGAACGAATCCATCGGACCGGCGGACGGTCCGGCCACGCAGGTGCGCCCGCAGGTCCGCGCCGGCGGACCCGGCCGTGGCGCGCTCGGGAAGGGCGGCGTCCGGGTGGAGGCGCTCGAGCATCACGTGCCCCGGCGCGGGGTCGATGTCAAGCGAGCGGGAGTCGGTGTCGAACGAGGTCATGCGTGGCGGGGTTGTTGGCCCGGCAAGGTAACCTTTTCAGCGGGTGCGCGTATACGGAGTGGCGTCCGCCCCCCGCGGCGCCCATCCGACCTCCTGGAGCCAGATCTCATGCGCGCTCGTTCCGCCCTGCTGCCCACCGCGATGCTCGTCGTCGCGCCCCTGCTCGCCGCGCCGCTCCTCGCGCAGGGCATCGAATACGCGCCCGGCACCACCAGCTATCACGTCTCCACCGCGACGAAGGGCACCCAGTCGTCCCCCATGGGCAGCCAGGACTTCGAGATCGGCGTGGAGCAGCGGCTCACCGTCAACGTGGCGCGGCAGTCGAAGGACACGCTGCTCGCGACCTTCACCATCGACTCGCTCAGCCTGCGCAGCGCCGGCCCCACGCCGGACGTGAGCAAGTACCAGGGCACGAAGCTCACCGCCCTGCTCTCGCCGACCGGACGCCTGTACTCCTCGAAGGGTCCGGAGGGCGCCGATCCCCTGCTCGCCCAGCTCTCCGAGTCCATCGTCCGCTTCCTCCCGAGCTACCGCCGCGACCTGCGCACCGGGCTCGCGTGGTCCGACACGGTATCCGGCAAGGTGACCCAGCAGGGGATGGAAGTGGACCGGACCACGGTCACGGACTACACGGTGCTGGGCGACACGAACGTGGCGGGCCAGAAGGCGTTCAAGGTGCGGCGCCACATCGCCATGCAGGCGGCGGGAAGCGGCGCGGCGGGCGGCACGCCCGTCACCCTCGCCTCCTCCACGAGCAGCGACGGGAACTTCGTCCTCGGCTCCGGCGGCGCGTTCCTGGGCAGCGATTCCAGTGACGACATCGACCTCAAGCTCACCATGGCCGCCCAGGGTGCCGAGATCAGCGTGAAGCAGAGGGCCACCCAGAAGGTGCGCGCCATCCGCTGACGTCTCGGCGCCCGGTCGTGTGAAAACGGGCCGCGCTTCCAGGAAGCGCGGCCCGTTTCACCATCTCCCCGCCGCCGTCGGGCTACTCGGCGCGGGGGCCGACGAGGCCGAGCAGGAACCGCGCGGTGCGCTCGTCCGTGGCGTTCGACGACGGGGTGCGGGCGCGGGCGATCCGGCGCGCCGGGGTCGGGCGATCGCTCGGGCGGTCACTGACGCTGGCGACCACCCCTTCGCTGGCCGCCGCGGAGGTCGGCATGAGGCGCGCACTCGTGTCGCGCAACGCGGCCCAGAGCGGCAGCGCGACGCAGTCGTGGAACGCCTGGCCGGCGCAGATGCTGCGGCCGTCGCGCTCCACATGGCGTCGCACCTTCTCGGGGTAGGCGCGGCAGTCGGGCGTGTTCCGTCCCCGCACGCAGCCGTTGTAGCTCAGCAGCGCGGTACGGATCACGGCGCTGGCGTCCAGGCTGTCCGGCGTCTTCTTCGCGAAGTGCTTCAGGATGTAGACGCCGTACCGCAGGTTGGTCTCGTCGTCGCGCAGGTTGTGGCCGAGGATCGGCCCCAGGTTCGGGGTCCAGAGTCTCGGCATGATCTGCATGAGGCCCAGCGCGCCCACCTTGGAGCGGGCATTCTGCTTGAACCGGTCGTTCTCGGTGAGCATCACGCCGAACACCAGCGCGGGGGGGATGCGGCGGTGGTATGCTTCGCGGACGGCGACGCGGGCGATGGAGTCGGCGCGGTCGGGTCCGATGTTGCCCGTGCCCAGCAGGTCGGCGGCGAAGGCGGCCACGTCGCGCTGGAACTGCGGGTGGCGCATCGCCAGCGGCTCGGGGAGGCTCAGCCAGGGCGCGCGGGCGGGCGTCGAGTCCAGGTAGACGCCGGCGAGCACACGGTCGGCGACCGGGGCCTGGCCGAGGAACACCGGGCGTACCTGCGTCGCGGTGAAGACCACGGTGCTGGCCGCGACGACGGCGACGGCGACTTGACGGACGAACGGGACGAGTCGAATGACAGCCTCCGGTCGGACAGGCACGAATGCCGAAGCGGGCGCCGTGGACCGGCAGGCGCCATGAAGTTGCTCATGGACGGTAACGATGGTTGCAGCCTCTGGCAAGCTCAGCCGTAACATTCGTTGCATGGCGTCCGGTCCCGCGATCGCCACGGCACCGTTCTTCCTCTGTGGATCCGCTTCGATGACCCTCTTGAACACAGGCACGTGACCGACGCACCAACTCCGATCCCAACCGAAGGCGTCTGGACCGGCGACGTCGCCGATCTTCCCAACTGGGACGCGATGCCGCGTCGCAACCGGCGACGCCGCCGGCGCTCGCACACGCCCATCTGGCTGAAGTACGGCGCCTCCCTCGTGGTGCTCGCGCTGCTCGTGATCGCCGCGCAGGTCGCGTATCACTCGGTGCGGAGCGACCCGCGCAACGCGAAGGAGTACGCGGAGCGCCAGCTCCGGCTGAGCGTCCTGCGTCCGAACGAGCGGATCCTCCGGACGGTCAGCGTCTGGCAGCGGCCGGCCATCGACTACTTCCGTGCGACGCGTGGCGTGCTCGCGGTGACCGATGCCCCGGGCGATTCGGCCAAGCCGATCGGCGGCCGGATCATCTACCTGGGCCTCCAGCCGCGCGATCCGCTCAGCCCTGCCGACGCGCCGCCCACGTTCGACGAGCGCGAGTGGCCGGTGGACACCAGCGTGACGGTCGCGCCGCACCGGACCTTCTTCTGGCTCTTCCCGGGGCTCGCCGTCACGGCGCCCGGCGAGTCGCGGGTCTCCCTCGGCCTTCCCGGCGACCAGTCCGAGGAGTCGCATGCGCTGCGCGCAGTGCTGGCCACGAAGTACGCGCAGCTGCGCCGGGTGGGCTGGCTGCGGCGCGAAGCGCGCCGCGCGCGGGCGCGCGACAGCCTGGTCACGATCCACGAGGGCCGCCGCCCATGGTACCACACCATTCGCCGCGGGCAGGCGCTCGCGTCGATCGCGGCGATGTACCGCACCACGCCCGAGGCGCTTCGCTCGCTCAACGGCATCGTCGGCGACCGGGTACGGATCGGGCAGACGATCATGGTGAAGGGCTGGACCAAGCAGCCGGTCCCGTTCCCGCCGGGCGTGATCCCGGAAGACGCCCCCGCGCCCGCGGCGGCGCCCATCGCGCGGGGCGCCACCGGCGCGACCGCTCC
>JAQBPZ010000360.1 GCA_028287225.1 Gemmatimonadota bacterium | reverse complement strand
AACAACACGACGACGGTCGCCGGCTACCGGAGCTGGATCTCCGCGTTCGCCGAGGGGATCGGCGCGCGCCGCGCGGTGGTGATCCTGGAGCCGGACGCGCTCGCCGGCATGGGCTGCCTGTCTGCGGCAGACCAGCAGACCCGCTTCGAGCTGTTCCGCTACGCGATCCAGGCGCTGTCGGCGAGCGGAACGGTGTCCGTCTATCTCGACGCCGGCAATCCACGCTGGCAGCCCGCGTCGACGATGGCGGAGCGGCTCGTGGCCGCGGGCGTGGCCACGACGAAGGGCTTCGCGCTCAACCTGTCCAACTTCCTGCCGACCGACGAGAACGTCGCGTACGGCGGCGCGCTCTCGGCGCTGGTGGGGGGCAAGCACTTCCTGATCGACACGGGGCGCAACGGCACCGGCGGGAACGGCACGTGGTGCAACCCCGCGGGGCAGGCACTCGGCACCCGTCCCACCACCTCCTCGGGCATGCCGCTGGTGGATGCGCTGCTCTGGGTGAAGGCGCCGGGGGAGTCCGACGGCGCCTGCAACGGCGCGGCGGAATCCGGGCAGTGGATGCCGGAGTATGCCCTGGGCTTGGCGAAACGGGCGAGCTGGTGATCGGACGGCGGCGCGGCTCGTGTTAGCTTTTCCACGACCCGCCGTGCCCACCCCGACACCCCACCCGATGCTCTCGTCCCGCGCACTCGCCGCCGCCCTGCTGGTCGGGGCGTCCCACCTGCTCGCGGCGCAGGGGGCCCCCGCCCCGTCGCGCGCCGATTCGCTCCGCGCCCTGCGCGTGCTGCGCCGCGCCCCGATCATGGATGGCCACAACGACCTCCCGTGGCGGATCCGCGAGGACACCCTGCACCCGATGAACGTGGAGGCCTACGACCTCCGCGGGCGGGCGCCGGGGATGACCGACCTGCGGCGGCTGAAGCAGGGACACGTGGGCGCGCAGTTCTGGTCGGTGTACATCCCCGGCGAGCGCGGCGACGCCGCCTACCGGGCGAACGGCGCGGTGACGAGCACGCCCGGCTACGCGCGCGTGCAGCTCGAGCAGATCGACATCGCGCGGCGCACCATCGCCCGCTATCCCGCGCTGGCCTGGACGCCCACCGCGGCCGAGGTGCGGGCGAGCATGCGGCGCGGCCGCATCGCGTCGCTGCTGGGGCTCGAGGGCGGCCACGCCATCGAGAACTCTCTCGCCGCGCTGCGGCAGTACCATGCGCTGGGCGTGCGATACATGACGCTCACGCACAACGTGACGCTCGACTGGGCCGACGCCGCGCTCGACAGCGCGAAGCACGGGGGGCTCACCCCCTTCGGGCGCGACGTGGTGCGCGAGATGAACCGGCTCGGCATGCTCGTGGACCTCTCGCACGTGTCGCCCGCCACGATGAGCGCCGCGCTCGACGTGACGACGGCGCCGGTGATCTTCTCGCACTCCGGCGCCCGCGCGCTCGTCGACTCCCCCCGCAACGTGCCGGACTCGATCCTCGCACGCCTGCCGAGGAACGGTGGTGTCGTGATGGTGCCGTTCGTCACGGCGTTCGTCTCGCGCGCGGTGAAGGCGAACGGCGACACCCTCCAGGCCTTCATCGAGGCCTCGCTCCGGCGTCATGGGGCGGACAGCGCGGCGGTGCGGGCGGAGATCGCCGCCTGGCGCCGCGCGCACCCGACGCCCGCCGCGACCATCACCGACGTCGCCGACCACATCGACCACGTGCGGCGCGTGGCGGGCGTGGACCATGTCGGCATCGGCAGCGACTTCGACGGGATCACGGAGAACGTCGTCGGCCTGGAGGACGTCTCCACCTTCCCCGCCCTCTTCGCCGAGCTCGCGCGCCGAGGCTGGAGCGACGCCGACCTGGCGAAGCTGTCGAGCGGAAACATCCTGCGGGTCCTGGAACGGGCGGAGCGGAAATAGGGCCATCGGGGCGGTCAGCCGATCAGCTGACCGCCCTTTTTACCATCCCCCCTGCTCCGCAGTCTGACATCGAGAGCCTTTCGTCGCCGGCCTCCCTCCCGCCGCTGCGACCGCATCACCGATCCTCCCCATGTCCGACTCCTTCCGTACCACGCTCGGCGTCGCGCGCCGCGCGGTCGTGCTGTTCGTGCGCCCCAACATGCGGCACGTGCTGCTCACGCTGGGGCTGTCCGTGGCCGTCGCCACCGCGTCGGCCGCCGAGCCGCTGCTGCTGAAGCACGTCGTGGACCGGCTGGCGCGCCTCGGGGCCGGCGATCAGTCGATGCACGAGATCATGGCCGGCGTGGCGATCTTCGCGCTCGTCATCACCGCCCGCATCCTCGGCGCCGCCTGGGTGACGACCTCCGCGTGGGCCGTGCGCCTGGACGTGGAATACCGCCTGCGCTCGCGCGTGGCCGGCAAGATGAGCGTCCTCTCCTCGCGCCGGCAGTCGGAGATCGGCACCGGCGCGCTGCGCTACGCCATCGACAGCAGCGCGCCGCAGGCGGCCACCGCCTTCACGGACGTGGCGTACAAGCTGGTGCCGACGCTCGTGTACGTGGTGATCGCCGCCTGGGGCATGGCGCGGCTGGACCGCGACATCACGATCGCGGTGCTCTGCCTCCTTCCCGTGCCCGCCGTCGTCGCGTTCCTCTCCGCCAAGCGGCAGCGGCGGCGCGAGCTGATGCACAACGCCTTCTGGAAGCGGCTCTGGTCCGGCTACACCGAGCGCCTCACGGGCATGGGCACCGTGCGCGCCTTCGCGCAGGAGCGCGACGAGGAGCAGCGGCTGCTGCGCCGCATCCGCTGGGCGTTCGCGAGCATCCAGCGCGGCGTGCGGGTGGACGCGCGCACCACCGTCGCGGCCGGCCTCTCCGAGGCGACGGCGCGGGTCGTCGTGCTCTGCCTGGGCGGCTACCTCGTGGTCCGCGGCGAGCTCACCATCGGCTCGCTGCTCGCCTTCCTCGGCTACGTGGGCGGGGTGTTCGTGCCGGTGCAGCAGATCGTGGACCTGTATCCCACGCTGCGCAAGGCGAACGTCGCGCTGGAGACGGTCTTCGAGGTGCTCGACGCCGACGAGGAGTCACCCGACCTGGATGGCGCGCTGCCGTGCGCGCCGATCCGGGGGCGCATCCGGTTCGAGGACGTCAGCTTCGAGTATCGCAGCGGGCGCCGCGCGCTCAACGGCTTCGACGTGACCGTCGCGCCGGGGGAGACGGTGGCCGTGGTGGGCCCGTCGGGCAGCGGCAAGTCCACGCTGCTGCAGCTGCTCCAGCGCGTCCACACGCCCACGTCGGGCCGCGTGCTCATCGACGATCAGGACCTGCGCACGCTGCAGATCACGTCGGTGCGGCGGCAGTACGGCGTGGTGCTGCAGGACGTCGTGCTGTTCAACGACACGGTGGCGGCGAACATCGCGTACGGCCGGCCGACCGCCTCGCGCGACGAGATCGCCACCGCCGCCCGCGCCGCGAACGCGGACGGGTTCATCATGGAGCTCGAGCACGGCTACGACACGATGGTGGGCGAAGCGGGGCGCAGCCTCTCCGGCGGGCAGCGCCAGCGCATCGCGATCGCGCGCGCGTTCCTCGTGGACCCCGCGGTGCTGCTGCTCGACGAAGCCACCGCGGCACTCGACACCGAGTCGGAGGAGGCCGTGCAGGACGCCCTCCGCTCGCTGCGTCGCGGGCGCACGACGTTCATCGTCGCGCATCGCCTGAACACCGTGCGCGACGCCGACCGCATCCTCGTCGTGAGCGAGGGACGCCTCATCGGCAACGGCTCGCACCAGTGCCTGATGGCCACCTGCCCCACCTACGCCTCGCTGGTCCGGCATCAGCTGGGCACGGAGGTGGGGCTGGTGGCGTGAAGCAACGAGAACTGAGTAACGAGCAACGAGCAACGAGCAACGAGTAACGAGTAACCTTCCGGGAGACATCCCGAGCGTCTGTCACCCCGCAGGAGCGCAGCGAGTGTCGGGGTCACTGTCCCGTGCTGATGGCCAGCCCCAGTCACGGGAGAGCATGCCCCGACAGCTTTGCTGCGGGGTGACACCGCCGCCCGGGACGCCTCTCGACTTACTCGTTACTCGTTACTCGTTCTTCAGTCCTCGTTACTCGTCCTTCAGTTCTCGTTTCTCGTTCTCACCTTGCGATCGTTCGCGAGAGCGTGCTCGCGGCGCGGCTGAGCTCCAGGGCGATCTCGGTCCACCACGAGCCCGCGTTCGGGCCGCCGTTGCAGGTGCCGTCGGATTCGCCGGGCTGCTTCACCCAGAGGAAGGCGTCCACGAGCGGGTGGCCGGTGTTCGTCGTGGGGTCCACGCCCAGCGCCTGGCCGCGCGGGTTGCACCAGTCGGTGGCGGTGCCGAGCCCGTTGCGGCTCGTGTCGATGATGAAGTGCTTGCCGCCGAGCAGGCGCGAGACCCGCTCACCGTAGGCGATGTTCAGCGCGTCCGGGAGGAAGTTGGAGACGTTGAGCGAGAAGCCGTCGGCCTGCACGATGTTCGCGAGCCGCAGGCGCGCCGCCATGACCTCGGCGCTGCGCCAGCGCGCATTGCCCGCGTCCACGTAGACCAGCGCACGCTGCCCCTTGAGCACCGTCACGGCCTCGCTCAGCAGCGCGAGGCGCTCCTGCCGGAGTGCCGGCGTGAGGCAGTCCATGCCCGAGAGCGCGTCGGGCTCCAGGATCACGATGGCCCGCTGCCCGCGCAGCCCCTCGCCGAACGAGTGGATCCACCGCCGGTAGGCCGTGCTGCCATTGGCCCCGCCCGCGGAGTACTGGCCGCAGTCGCGTCCCGGAATGTTGTACGCGACGAACACCGGCATGGCGCCGCTGCGGGTGATCGTGGAGGCGGCGTTGTCCACCTCGCGCGCGATGTCGGCCACCCATCCGCCCATCCAGCGCGCCACCGGCCGCCGCGCGATCCCGGCCAGCAGCTCCGCGTCCTGGGGCCGCGAGCGGCGCAGCGTCTCCGCCTGCCGCTGCGCGGTGGAGTTGGGATCGACGTAGAGCCGGTGTCCCGCCAGCGGATTGTTCGCGAGCGTCTGCGCATACACGAAGCCCCCCGCCGGCGAGGCGGCCCCGAAGAGGGCCGCCTGCAGCGAGAGGACGAAGAGAGCCACACCGGTGTGCCGCGTGGCGCGCCCGGCGACTCCCGGCGTCCTAGGTCGCACGGTCGGCGCGGGAGGACTCGCTCGCCGGCTTCACGGCCCCCGAGGCTTCGCCGGTCTCGCGCATCATGTGCGCCATGCGGGCGAGCAGGATGCGCGAGGCACGGATGTCGTGGTGGGACTTCACCCCCAGCACCGCGAGGTCGCCGACGCCCCAGAGCAGCCCCGCGAAGATCACGAGCCGCACCGCCTCGGCGAAGAGCACTCCCGGCGATGCCGGCACGGTGCCCGTGACCCCGGAGATCACCTGGAGCACCATGAGGACGAGGAGCAGCACGGCCATCCCGCGGAAGAGATAGGCGATGGCGCGGATCCCCTTCACCCGCTCGATGTCGTCCTCGCGCACGGTGATGCCGGCCAGCGTGGGTCGCTGGCTGAGGCTCGCGGAATCGGAATCGCGGCGCACGCCGCCAACTACGGGGTTGCTACCGGAGGGGCGCTTGGGCTCGGCCATGGGCGGGTCTGGAAGGCGTGACGGAGGGACGGGGGCACGCGAGGCCACCCAGATGAGGACGGTCAACGGGGCTGGAGGGCACACCGCCCGGTCCGCGATGGCCGGAACGACGAAGGGCCGGCGCGAGGGCCGACCCTTTCAAAACCAGGAAACTCACCGAGCCGTCGGCCTGAGCTGGCAGCTTCCAGCTTCAGGCTGACGGCTCGGTGAGTCGCGTCACGGGATCCCTGCGCCGAGACCTAGCGGTACCTCTCCGGATTCCACGTCCACACGACGTTGTGGAGCACGCCGCCCTGCACGTAGCTGTCGAGCACCTCGTTCCAGTTGTTGATCTGGTAGCTGGTGCCCGCACCCTCGCCGGCATGCCAGTCGAAGCGCACGGCGAGCTGGCTCGGCCGGGTCGTTGCCCACGACACCGGCTGCAGCAGTCCGTCGAGCGTGGACCAGCCGAGGATCTCTCCCTGATCGTTCAGCGCGACGACGTTCGTGAAGCCGCTCGAGGCGCCGATGCCGCGAATGCCGGCGGTGCGCGAGTACAGGAAGGTGGAGCGCCGGTCGAGGACGGTGGGCGTGGCCGGGTGGTACGCGTAGAGCGTCCCGAGCACCTCGCCCGATTCGTTGATCGCCACGGGCATGAGGCTCGCTTCGGCATCGGCGAACCCCGACGGCAGCGCGGGAACGTCCACCCGCCCACCCGCCGCGGTCCAGGTGAACGCGTGCCACGGGCCGTGCTGCGCCGAGCCGTTCGTGTACCAGCCTGCCACCTCGCCCTGCTCGTTGAGCGCGACCGCCGCGCTGCGCGTGCCGGGCGTGGGGATGAAGGTCACGGTTCCATCCGCGGAGCGGACGAAGGCCCGCTGGCCGGTGCTGGTGATCACGGTCCCCACGATGACGCCCGCGTCGTTGATCGCCAGGGCGATGGCTTCGTGCGCGGTGGGGTCGATCAGGCCGAGATCCGTGGGCACGCCCTGCGCGTTCCACCTGATCACGTGACACACGGGTGCGGCGTTGGTCGCGAAGGTCGGATGCCGCGACGTGGGTACCGGTCCCGTGCCGGGTCCCGGGTCGGGCGGCGGGGGGAACATGCCGCAGCCCACGGCCTCGCCGTTGTTGTTGAGGTCCACTCCCGTCACGCCGGAGGCGCCGGGAGGCGTGAGCAGCGGCACGATGCCGGACCTGGACCAGATGACCAGCTCGGAGCTGCCGCCCGTGATGCGCACGCCCAGGACCTGCCCGTTGTCGTTCAGGTCGATCACCTGCGCGAGCGGGATCTCGACCGGTGCGCGATGCGCGCAACCGTTCGTGGCCAGGGACGAGCCACCGGGCGCAAGGCTGTGAGAGGCGCGCGAAAGGACGGCGGCCGGGCAGTCGCTCGGCGGCGCGGTCAGCACGTCGGACCGCGCGCACGCGGCGAGGGCGATGGCACACGACGCGGCCGTCGCGAGGCGTCGAAGGGAGAGAGCTGGCGTTCGCATGAGGCTGCCTGCAGCGGTAACGTGATGGCGCGGACGACGCCCATCGTGCACGGGATATGCCTTTCCGCGCCGGACGCGCCGGCCGTCGTGCCATCGGCCGCCATCTCACTCACGCCTCCTTGAAGCATGCGCGCCATCGTCATCACATCGCCCGGCGGCTCCGAGGTGCTGGCCGTACAGGACCGGCCCGCGCCGGAGCCGGGTCTGGGGCAGGTCCGCGTACGCGTACACACCTCCGCGCTCAACCGCGCCGACCTGATGCAGCGCGAGGGCCGCTATCCCGCGCCGTCGGGCGTCGCGCCCGACATTCCGGGACTCGAGTACGCCGGCGAGGTGGAATCGGTGGGCACCGGCGCCACGCTGTGGCGCGTGGGCACGCGCGTGATGGGCATCGCGGGTGGCGCCGCGCACGCGGAGCTGCTCTGCGTCCACGAGCGGGAAGCCATCCCGATTCCGCACGGCATGTCGTACGAGCAGGCGGGTGCCATTCCCGAAGCCTTCCTCACGGCCTATGACGCGCTGTTCAACCGCCTGCACCTGCGTGCCGGCGAGCGCGTCCTGATCCACGCGGTGGCGAGCGGCGTCGGCACGGCGGCCCTGCAGCTCGCGCGGCACGCCGGCGCCCTCACGCTGGGCACGTCGCGTTCGGCGCACAAGCTCGAGCGCGCACGGGAGCTCGGGCTCGTGCATGCCATCGCAGCGACGGATGACGACTGGCCGTCGCGCGTGGAGGCCGCGGTCGGCCGCGATGCGGTGCACGCGGTGGCGGACCTCGTGGGGGGCGACTACCTCGGCGGCAACGTGCGGGTGCTCGCGTCGCGCGGGCGGCTCGTGATCGTCGGCCTCACCGCGGGACGTCGCGCCGCGCTGGACATGGGCACCGTGCTCTCCAAGCGCCTGCTGATCGAGGGCACCGTCCTGCGACATCGCCCACTCGAGGAGAAGATGACGCTCGCGCGCGACTTTGCCGAGCGGGTGGTGCCCGTCTTCGAATCGGGGGGCCTGCGACCGATCGTGGATCGCGTGCTGCCATTCACCGAGGTGCGTGCGGCGCACGACGTGCTCGCGTCGAACGAGACGTTCGGCAAGGTGGTGCTGCGCTGGGATTGAGGCGGCGCGGCGCGGGTCAGCGCGGCGACCTCGCCTGCCGGGTGGCGCGCTGAAGGGCCCGGCGCGAGGTCTCCAGCGCCTGCTCGAGGTAGCGCTTGATGACCGCCATGGCTTCCTCGAACTGCGGCGCGCTCGCGGGGTCGTGGAAGCAGCGGTGCATGGCGCGATGCACTTCGTCGTGCAGGATCGTGCACTCGCGCTGGAGCGCCTCCACGGTCCAGCCGAGCCGGGCGCGCTGGAGCCCGTGACGGTCGGCGATCAGCCGCTGGATGTCCGCGCAGTCGTGCAGGAGCGCGGAGGGGGCGCCGTCGGCCTCGTCCAGCGTGATCAATGCCGACGAGATGTCCGCCAGCATCGTGCCCACGTGGTCCATCAGCTGCGACGAGCGGAGCGTCCCCGCGCCCGGCATCGCCGGGTCGCGCCGCATCTGGGCGACGAAGCCGTCGAGGATCGCCTCGGTCTCGTGCAGCAGCGCGTCGCCCACCGCCGCGAGCCCGCGCGTGCGCGGCACGAGGTTCAGCGGCAGCGCATCACCCTCGGCCGGGTCGCCGGACGACGCGCGCTCCACCGCCGGATCGGCCGCGGGCAGGAGCAGCGCGAACTCGGAGCCCTGGCCGGCGAGGCTCCTCACCACGAGGTCGCCGCGCATCAGCCGCGCGAGGCGCCGGCTGATCGTGAGGCCGAGTCCCGTGCCGTCCCGCTCGCGCGTGTGGCCACCCTGCCCCTGCACGAAGGGGGCGAAGATGGCCTCCTGCTGCTCGGGGGGAATCCCGATGCCGGTGTCGACCACCCTGATCACGATCCACGGCCCACTGCCATGCAGGTGACGCGACGCGACGTGCGTGGTCTGGGCAACCTCAACGTGGATGTCGCCGCCGGAGGCCGTGAACTTCACCGCGTTGGAGAGCAGGTTCGCGAGGATCTGGAGCACTCGCTCCCGGTCCCCGATGAACTGCAGCGAGCGCCCGATCTCGGGCCGGACTGCCAGGGTGAGCCCGCGGGCCTCCGCCAGCGGCTGCGCGAGCACGATGGCCGCGTCCACCGCATCGGCCACGCTGACCGGCGTGCGCTCCACGACGAGGCGGCCCGCCTCCATCTTGGCGAAGTCCAGGATCTCGTTGACCAGGCCGAGCAGGTGCCGCCCGCTCGCGGTGATGCGGCCGAGCTGCTGGCGCTGCTCCGCGGTGAGCGACCCCGCCACGCCGAGGTCCAGCAGCTCGGCGTAGCCGAGGACCGCATTGAGCGGCGTGCGGAGCTCGTGGCTCATCACCGCGAGGAACTCGGACTTGGCCTGGTTCGCGGCCTCGGCTTCGGCACGCGCGGCGCGTTCGCGGTCCAGCTGCCGTTCGCGCTCCTCGGCCTGCTTGCGATCCGTCACGTCGCGCAGCGAGACGAGCGTGGCGGGCTCGCCGTCCCAGATGGAGTCCACCACGCGCAGGTCGGCGACGACGACGCCCGTGCCGCGGCGGATGATCTCGATCTCCGCCGGCTCCGTCGCGGCCAGCGGATAGCCGAACTCCTGCCCGATCAGCTCCGCGGACGACCGGCCGAAGAGCCGCTCGGCGGCCGGGTTCGCGAAGCGGATGCGCCCGTCGGCCCCCACGATGACGATGCCGTCGGCCAGCCGCTCCACGATCTGGCGCAGCATCGCCTGCGACGAGCGCGACCCCGCCGCGCGGCGGTCGCGCCGGCGGCGCTCGTCGGCGGCCGGCGCGTCCGCTGCGTCCGGCGTCGGGGGGCTAGACGTCGTCTCGCGAGCCATCGTCGTCGAGGTGTGGCTCGCCGGAGAGGATCCCCTGCACGTGCCGGAACGGCTCCCCGATGTGCATCCCCCGGCCGTCGATGCTGTACTGGCGGAGCGATCCGTCGTGCACGGAGCCACGCATCTTGAGCACGTTGATGCTGCGCAGCATGTCGCCGTACGCCTCCACGTAGCGCAGCAGGATGATGGAATCCGTGAGGGTGGAGATGTGCTTCTCCGTCACCGAGCCGCCACCCAGGAGGTTGGGGGTGGTGGAGGTGAAGAGGCCCACCATCTCGTGCTTCTTGAGGTAGCTGGTGAGCGCGATGACGAACTCGCGGAAGCTGCGGATGGACGACACCCGCTCCAGGGCGGAGAGGCTGTCCACGGCCACGCGATTCGGCTTGAAGTCGGCGATGACCTGCTGCATCTGCACGAGGTGGTCTTCCATGGCCATCGCGTGCGGGTAGCGGTTCACCACCAGGAGGCGCCCGTCCGTCTCCATGGTCGCGAAGTCGTAGCCCCAGGCCGCCGCGTTGCGGAAGAGCTGGTCCTTGCTCTCCTCGAAGGCGAAGAGGACGCAGCGCTCGCCGGCCTTGAACCCGCCGGCCATGAACTGCGTGACGAGCAGGGTCTTCCCCGTGCCGGTGGCGCCCGACACGAGGGTGATGGAGTCGCGAAAGAACCCGCCGCCGCACATCTCGTCGAGGCGCTTGATGCCCGACGTCACGCGCTTGGTGGACGACGACTGCGTCAGCTCGATCCCGGAGAGCGGAATCACGACGATGCCGTCGCGCGAGGTGATGGTGAAGGGGTATTCGCCGCGCTCGTGGCTCGCGCCGCGCAGCTTGAGGATCTCGATCGTCCGCCGGCGACGCTCGTTCTGGAGCAGGTTGCGCAGGATGACGACGTTGTCGGCGACGAACTCCTCCACGCCGTGGCGCGTGACCTCCCCGTAGTCGTCGAGCCGCTCGGCGGTGAACAGCACCGTCACGCCCAGGCGCTTGAGGGTGGTGGTGATGCGGAACAGCTCCGCGCGGAGCAGCGGATGCTCGGCGAACTGCACGAAGAGGGCGTTGAGCGAGTCGAGGGAGACGCGCGTGGCCCCCGACTGCTTCACGGCCCGCTCGATGCGCGCGAGCAGGGCGCTCAGGTCGAAGCCGCCGACGACCGCCGTGGGCTCCTCGGGATCGGGGGCGGCGTCGACGAAGACCCACTTCTTCCGCTTCTCCCAGGCGGCGATGTCCCAGCCGAAGCTGAGCATGTTGGCGCGGATGTCCTCCACCCGGTCCTCGAAGCTCACGAACACGCCGGCCTCGTCGTCGTTGACGATCCCGGAGACGAGGAACTGGGCGGCGAAGATCGTCTTCGCGCTGCCGGCGGTGCCGGCAATCAGGGTGGCGCGTGCCGCGGGGAGCCCGCCCTCGGAGATGAGGTCGAATCCCGGGATGCCCGTGCGACGCTTGACGATCCCCTGAGGTACCATGCGGCTCATGGCGGCGAGAGGAGATGGAGGTCGAGCGCGGCGAGCACCTGCGTGATGTCGCGCAGGTCGCCGGTCACGCGCCGGCGGGGGGTGGGAGACACCCGGACGACGGTGGGGGTGGTGAGCACCCGGAACTCGTCGGCCGCATCCGGATCCATGAGGATGTCCACCGTTTCGATCAGCGCAGGCCCGTCCGCGAGCCGCTCGCAGGCGCGCGCCAGATTCGCCGCGGCATCGCGCGCGCGCGGCGAGTCACCTGCGATGAACAGCTTGAGTCGAAGCTCGTGCACCGTCAGCGGTCGAGTGCGAGTCGGGAGACAGGCCAGGCGCCCGGCCGGCGGGCGGCGCCGGCGCCATCCGAAGCAGGGCTCGTGCCGCGAGTCGCTGCCGCACGCCGACGGGCACCATCGACAAACAATTGAGTTGGACCGCCGGTCCGATCGGTGTGCGGGCGGCCGACGCGCCTACTCGATGCGGGCGACGCCCCGGGCCGGCGACGGGAAGCGCGCGAAGACCGCCGGATCGTGACCGGGCACGATGAGGCGCGGGCTTCCCGCCAGGCGGCGCATGCGCGCCTGCGCCGCGAGGTTCGACGCGCGGTCCAGCGTCTGGGCGATCGGCACGCCGTGCTCCAGGTTCTCGTACAGGTACACGTTGTCCGACGCGAGGATCACGGTGCCCTGCGCGGTCTCCACGCCGGCGTACTGCGACGCCCAGGTGTGCCGCCCGCCCGTGTACACCCGGATCCCGGGGAGCACCTCGGCGCTGTCGCCCTCCAGCAGTCGCACGCGTCCGGCGCGGCGCAGGCTGGCGAGCATCGCCGCATCCAGCGAGTCCACGGCCCGGTCCCGCACCTGTCCGGCCTCGCCGACGTGATGCTCGTACTCCGCGCGCTGGATCCAGATCGTCGCGTTGGGGAACAGGTCCACGCCGTCCATGTGATCCCAATGGACATGCGACACGATGATGTCGGTGATCTCCTCGGGCCGCAGGCCGATCGCGCGGACCGCGGAATCGGGGCGGACGTAGTCCGCGGGCTTCCACCGCTGCATGAAGCGGTCGCGATAGAATCCGGCGTCCACGAGCACGGTGTGCCCGTCCGGACGGCGGATGGCCCAGATCATCAGCGCGATGTCGAGGCGCCGCGCGGTGTCGGCGTCGGCGATGAGCGCCGACACCGGGAACCGCGACAGCGTGCCGTAGCGCAGCGCGTACACCTCGGTGGCCGGCGGCGCTGTCCGTCCGGCGAGGGCGCACGACGCGAGCGCCAGCGCGCCCGCCAGGACCGTGACGATGCGGCGCATCAGGCGCGCTCGCTGTCGAGCGCCGCGAGCGCGTGGGCGTCGTACCGCTCGCCCTTCGCGGCGCCGGCCGGCACGGCGCGGTCGATGCGCGCCAGGTCGTCGTCGGTGAGGTGGACGTCGAGCGCGCCCAGGGCCTCGGCAAGCCGGTCTCGCCGCCGCGCCCCGACCAGCGGAAGGATGTCGTCGCCACGCGACGCGACCCACGCGATCGCGAGCTGCGCCACCGTGGCGCCCTTCTCGCGCGCGATCGCGCCGAGCGCCTCCACGAGCGTGAGGTTGTGCCGCAGGTTCTCACCCTGGAAGCGCGGGAAGCGGCTGCGCGACGCCGCCACGCTGGCGGCGCGCTCGCTGAGCAGGCCGCGCGACAGCACCCCGTACGCGGTGACCGCGATGCCGAGCTCGCGGAGCGTGGGGAGGATGGCGCGCTCCACCCCGCGCGAGATGATGGCGTACTCGATCTGCAGGTCCACGATCGCGTGGACGGCGTGCGCGCGGCGGATGGACTCCGCGCCGACCTCGGAGAGCCCGATGTGGCGCACGTAGCCCGCGCGCACCATGTCGGCGATCGCGCCGATGGTGTCCTCGATGGGCACGCTCGGGTCGAGCCGCGCGGGGCGATAGATGTCGATGTAGTCGGTACCGAGCCGCCGCAGCGAATAGGCGAGCGCGGTCTTCACCGCCGCGGGGCGCGCGTCGTAGCCGATCCAGGCACCATCGGGCCCGCGCTGCGCGCCGAACTTCACGCTCAGCTGGTACCGGTCGCGGGGGACGTCGCGCAGGGCGTGCCCCAGCAGCATCTCGTTGTGCCCCATCCCGTAGAAGTCACCGGTGTCGAGCAGGGTGATCCCCTGCTCCAGCGCGGCGTGGATGGTGGCGATGCTCTCCGATTCGTCGGCCGGGCCGTAGAAGTCGGACATCCCCATGCAGCCCAGGCCGAGTGCGGAGACTGTGGGACCGGTGCGTCCGAGGCGACGAGTGTGCATGAGGTGAGGGATCGGTGTCAGGTGACGCGGAGGTTCGGTGGGCGAGGTCAGCCGCCGGCCGCCTCCCCAAGATAAGGTGCGAGCTGCCGCATGACGTCGTCCGGATCGTCCGCCGTGATGGCGACCACGCTGCCCGGCCGCATGCGGCCCACCGCGTGTGCCACCGCGTCGTGCTCTTCCGCAAAGGTGATCACCCGGTCGGCCGGGTGCCCCGCCGCGATCAGGGCATCGCGCATGAGCGTCGCGACCTCCCCGGCGTAGCGCCCACGGCGGTAGGCATGGTGCTCCTTGAACACGACGTAGTCGGCGTTCAGCGCGCGCCGGGCGACGTCACGGATGTCCTCGTCGCGCCGGTCGCCCGGCACGCCGAGCACCGCGATGCGCTGCTCCGCGGGGGTGGCCGCGATGAAGTCGAGCAGCCCCGAGATGGCGGCCGCGTTGTGCGCGTAGTCGATGATGACCCGGCCGCGCGACGTCTCGATCACGTTGAGGCGGCCCGGCGTGTTGGCCGCGGACGGCGTGAACGAGCACAGGCCCTCGCGGATGCGCTCCACCGGCATCCCCTGCACGTGCGCCGCGGCGATGGCGGCAAGGATGTTCTCCAGCTGGAAGCGCGCCGCGCCCTGGAAGGTGAGCGGCACGTCGCGCACCGATGCGACGCGCGTCCGCTGGCCCGCGTGGTGGATGACCAGCTGCTCCTCGCCGTCCTCCTGCTCGATGCGCGCCACCGTGCCGCCCCGCGCGAGGTGCGCGTCGGCGTGGGGGCTCGCGCCGGCCGGCCGCGTGGTGAACAGCACCACGGTGCCGGGCGTGGCGTCGCGCATCGCGTACACGAGCGGATCATCGGCGTTGAGCACGGCGTAGCCGTCCGGCTTCGCGACGCCGGGCACCACGGCCTTCACCGCCGCGAGCTGTTCCACCGTCTCGATGCCGCGAAGGCCAAGGTGGTCCGCCGACACGTTGAGCACCACGGCCACGTCGCACGCGTCGTAGCCGAGTCCCGACTTGAGGATGCCGCCGCGCGCCGTCTCCAGCACCGCGACCTCCACGTCCGGGTGCGACAGGACGATGTTCGCGGCGAAGGGACCCGTCAGGTCGCCCTCCAGCAGCTGCAGCTCCTGGAAGTAGACGCCGTCGGTCGTGGTGTAGCCGACGGCGCGCCCCGCGCGCCGGAAGAGGTGCGCGATCAGCCGCGTCGTCGTGGTCTTGCCGTTGGTGCCGGTCACCGCGATCACGGGGATCGTCGTGGGCGCGCCCGGCGGATAGAGCATGTCCATGATCGCGCCCGGCACGTCGCGCGGGATGCCGTTGTCCGGGTGCGTGTGCATGCGGATGCCGGGCGACGCGTTCACCTCGATCACCACCGCACCGTTCTGCTGGAAGGGCACCGAGATGTCCGGCGTGAGCACGTCGAGGCCCGCGATGTCCAGGCCGACCGCGCCGGCGGCGAGCTCGCAGAGCGCGCGGTTGACCGGGTGGATCTCGTCGGTGCGGTCGATGGCCGTGCCGCCGGTGGAGATGTTGGCCGTGGCGCGCAGGAACACGCACTCGCCCGCCGCCGGCACGCTGTCCAGCGTCCGGCCACCGCGCGCGAGGAAGCGCTCCGTGTGGGTCTCCAGGGGGAGGGGCGCGAGCGAGCAGCTCGGGTTCGTCTTGCTGCGGTTGGGATCGAGGTTGATCTCCTCGGCGAGCGCCCGGATGGTGCGTACCCCGTCGCCCACCACGTGCGCCGGGATCCGTTCGACGCAGGCGACGACGCGCCGGTTCACCACCACCACGCGGTGGTCGTTCCCTTCCGCGAACCGCTCGATGACGACCGTGGGATGCTCGGCCACCGCGAGCGGCCACGCCTCCCGCACGCCATCCATGCTGTCGATGCGGCCCGAGATCCCGCGGCCATTGTTGGCGTCGAGCGGCTTGAGCAGCAGGGGGAAGCCGATCTCCCGCGCCACCTCCAGCGCCCCGTCCAGCGTGCGCGCCGTGCCGCCCTTCGGGATGCCGAGCCCGACGCGCTCCAGCACCGACTTGGTCCAGTGCTTGTCCGACGTGATGGTGGTGGCGATGACGCTCGTGAAGTCCGTCATCGTGGACTTCATGCGGCGCTGGGTCACGCCGAGTCCGAGCTGGACCATGCTGCTGTCGGGATCGCGGCGGACCGGGATGCCGCGTCGTCGCGCCTCCTGGATCATCACCATGGAGGTGGGGCCCGGGCGCGCGCGGTCGTAGCGCCGCGTGAGGTCCGCCACCAGCTCGGCGATCTCCGGATCGTCGCCGCGCAGGCAGTCGCGCAGCACCCGGGCCGCGCCGCGAATCGCGGCCGTGGCCAGCTCCTCCTCGTCGAAGCTCACCGCCACCGTCCAGTGGTCCACCGCCGGATCGTCCACCGCCACGCGGCCGAAGTCGGCCGGCGATCCGGCCTGCCGCTGCAGCGC
>JAQBPZ010000313.1 GCA_028287225.1 Gemmatimonadota bacterium | reverse complement strand
CGGCGCGCGCGTCGAGCAGCGGGACGAACACCACGGCGTGCGCCGCCTCCGTGGCCGCGTCATCGGGGCGGCCGAGCGTGCGCAGCGACCGCGCGAGCTCGGGGAGCAGCGGCCGCGCGTCGTCAGGCACGGACGTCGTCCGCCTCCAGCTCCGCGTCGCAGATCGCGGCGCGGCGGCCCGTGCGCGCCTCGTAGCGGCCGACGAAATCGGAGAGCCGGTCGGCGCTGTATCCCTCGCGCGGCATGCCGAGGGTCGCGATGGCGCGCTCGATCTCCGCCGGCTCGCCCTCCACCTCCACGAGGTCGTCGAGGCGCGGGTAGCGCTCGAAGCGGACCGTTGCCCCGTGCAGCCGGTACTGCGCGACGTCGCGGTCGATCGACGTCGTCACCACGTAGCCGAGGCGGTCCAGGATCTCGGCGAACGCCGCGCCGTCGCCCAGCGGCACGCCGAGCTCCTCGCGCTGCTTGTAGCCCTGCGCTCGCCGAGTGGGCCCCTTCCAGTCGAGCTCCGCGCGCGTGCCCGACGCCGCGCGGTAGGTGCGCAGCCGCAGCAGATGATCGCGCGACGCGAGCGATCGGTCCGCCATGTCGTAGCGCCGGTCCTCGAGCCGCCCCTCGAACTCGAGCGTCCCACCCGCCGCCTCGACCGCCGCGCGCCGCCCCGCCCAGTCGTCCACCACGCTCTTCAGCTCGACTTCGATCATGCGGAAACATAAACGAGTAACGAGTAACGAGTAGGCGGGGCGTCCCGGGCGGCTGTCATCCCGCAGGAGCGCAGCGAGTGTCGGGATCTACTGTCCCGTGCTCATGGCCAGCCCCTCTATCGGGATGCAAGGTCCCAACATCGGCTGCGCCGCTGTGGGATGACATCCGCTCGGGATGCCTCCCGGAAGGTTACTCGTTACTCGTTACTCGTTATTCCGTTCATGATCGCCGCCACCACCTGCTCGGTGTCCGACAGGTCCGCGAACACCACGCCCGCGCGGCCGGCCTCCAGCTGATCCACCGAGTAGCGGCCGGTGGCGACGCCGATCGCCCGCGCACCGATGCCGCGTCCGCAGCTCATGTCGGCCGGCGTGTCACCGATCACCACCACGTCCTCGCCCGCCAGCGCATGCCCCAGCAACGCCTCGGCCCGCGCGCGCGCGATCGCCGGCAGCTCCGGACGGTCCGCGTGATCCGACCCGAACGCACCCACCCGGAAGCGACGCTCGTCGATGCCCACCGCGGCGAGCTTCGTCGCGGCGCCCTCGCGCACGTTGCCGGTGAGGAGCCCGAGCAGCACGTCGCCACGCGCCTCGAGGTGGTCCAGCAGCGCGTGCACGCCGGGATACACCTTGTCCGCATGGCCCGCGTCCCCCGCGCGGGACAGCTCGCGGCGCAGCTCCTCCACGTAGCGTTCCAGCGCGCGCGGAAGGAGCGCGTCCACCTCGGCGTGGCTGTTCCCCGCGATCGTCATCAGCTCGCGCACGATCTGCGGATCCGTCTTGCCGTCGAACTCGTGGCCGTCGGGCGGCACCGTGCCGAACACCTCCTCCAGCGCGCGGTGCACGGCGCGGCGCCCCGCGCCATCGGTCCAGAGCAGCGTGCCGTCGATGTCGAACAGGACGAGCTTCATTCGCCGCTCGTCGGCGACGTGGCCGTGAGGCGCGTGAGCAGCAGCCCTCCCATGATCGCCGCCGCGCCCGCCACCTGCATCACCCGCGGCGCCTCGCCGAGCACCAGCCAGGCGACCACGATGGCGAACAGGGGCTGCAGGTTGGCATACATCGAGGCACGCGTCGGGCCGAGCACGCGCACCCCGCGATACCAGAACAGGTACGCGACGACGAGCGCCATCACGCCGCTGTAGGCAACGGCCCACCAGCCCGACGCGCTCACCTGGGTCCACGGGGTCGCGATCAGGCTGCGCGCGCCGACGGCGACCATCGGCAGCAGCCCGCCCGTCATGGTGACCGCGGACAGGGTGAGGCCGTCGATGCGCTCCGTCCAGGGCTTGAGCAGCACCGAGTAGAGCGACCAGCAGAGGCAGGCGACGATGGTGAGCAGGTAGCCCGGCATCGTGGATGCGCCATCGGCGCCCCGCGGCGAGCCGAATACCACGAGCGCGATGCCCGCCAGCGAGAGCGCGATGCCCGCCACGCCGCGCAGCCGCGCGATGATCGCCATGAACGCCGGGGACGCCGCGAGCACCAGCGCCGTGTCGCTGGCGCGCGTGCGGGCGAGCCCCTCCACGAAGAAGATCTGGTAGAGGCCGTTGCCGAGCATGCCCAGCCCGAGCAGCACGAGCACGTCGCGCCGAACGGGCAGCGCCTTGCCGCGCACCAGCACGATGGCCCAGAGGACGGCCGTCGCGAGCGCGATCCGCGCGCAGTTGAAGGCGAGCGGCGCAAAGACCTGCGTCCCGAACTTCGCGACGATGTAGTTGACTCCCCAGATGAGAGCCATGCAGAGCAGGAGGACGTCCGTGACCGTCACGCGCGCGGGCGCCGCGGCTTGGCGCGCGGTGGGGACGCGCGCGGGATGCTCGGCGGTCGTCGTGCGAATTGTCGAAGCCATCCCGGAATTTAACCGCTATCGCGGTTGCGGGCGCCGACCCTTATGCTTCGCATCATGCACGTCACCTTCGCTCTCTTCGCCGACGCCGCCAACCTCTCCCAGGAGGGGAAGCTCAACATCCTCGGCGTGTTCGACGCGCTGCAGGTCGCCACCCTTCCCGCGCTGCACCCGCGCGCGACGCTCGTGGTGCATCTCAAGGGTTCCATCGCCGACGCGGGCTCGCATCGCGTCTCGCTCCAGTGGATGAGTCCGAGCGGGACGGAGCTCTGGAGCAGCGAAGGCGAGCTCGGCGTGGCCTCGCCGCCGAGCGGCGTGCTGGACATGGACTTCCCGCTCATCGCCCAGCTCGACCTGCCGCTCGACCTGGCCGGCGCGTACGTGATGCGCGTGGGCCTGGACGGCAAGCAGCACGCCGAGATCCCGCTCCAGGTCCGCTCCGCACAGCCGCAGCCCTCGGGGCCGACGCCGCAGTATCTGAGCTGATCGGGTAGCCCGCGCGCGCTTTCTGCGCCTTGCTGCGCCGGCCGTACGGTCGACTGCCTCAGCGCGAGGAACGCGGGGACATCCGCTCGGGACGCATCCAGACGGGACGGTTCGAACCGAATGCAGCGAGTGCACCGAAAACTGCCGGATCAGTTCCGGTGCAGCGGCGCCCGCCAGCGCGCCTGGGAGGGATCCGGCAGTTTTCGTTTCAACTCGGTGCATTCGTTCCGAACCGACGCCTCGTGTGGCCGGCCCGAGCGGCCGTCCCTTCGCAATCGTCCGCGTTGAGGCTCTCGACCGTGCGAACGGTGCAGCAGGGCCGCCTCAGACGTAGCCGAGGATCCGGCGCGCGTGGACGAACCGCTCGAGCAGCTTGGCCACGTAGCCGTCCCCCGCGTCGTCGAGCCGCTCCACGGCGTAGCCGCCGCGGCCGAGCGCCAGGTGCACGAGCTGCCGGTCGCCGAGCGAGAGGGCCACGTGCGTGACGCGGCCATCCACGCGGTCGGAGAAGAACAGCAGGTCGCCGATCTGCGCGTCCATGATGTCGTCCTCGCCGGCCACGCCCTGGAGCGCCTGCTGCCACGCGTCGCGCCGCAGCTGCACCCCGTGGAGCGAGTACACCGCCTGCACGATGCCCGAGCAGTCCGCGCCCCACGGGGTCACGCCGCCCCACAGGTAGCTCGTGCCCTCGAAGTAGCGCAGCGCGCTCGCCGTGATGGCCTGCGCGTCGGCGGGAAAGCGGGCGGCGCGCTCGGCCGCCTCCACGATCTCTCCGCTCTGCACCTGCTCGTCCGCCGCGAGCGTCGCACCCAGGGGCATTGCGCGCCGGCCACCATCGGGACTCGTCGTGACGCAGCCGAGCGACACGCGGCCGGCCGGCCGGTCGTGGATGTCGGTGCCCGCGTCGGCGGGGGCGATGTACCCGCGGTGCAGCCACCCCTCGTACTCGTCGGGCCCGCACACGCGGTACCAGTCGTCGCGCTGCTCGAGCAGCTCGACCGGACGACCTGCGACGAGCTGCGAGATCTGGGCGCTGGCCACGCGCGGCTCGGCGAACATCGGGGCCACCGGGGTGCGCACGGTGGCGCGATGCGACTGAACCGTCATCCCTGAAAGATGTCTCCGGGCGCAGCGGTTTTCACGGCCCGCTCGATCGCGGTCTCCAGCGCGCGCACGGAGAGCGCCTCCACCTGCGCCGGCTCCGCGGCCACGCCGCCCTCCCAGGGCGCCGTCGCGAACACGATGTCGCCATCGAAGCGCGTGCCGGCCGGGGTGATGCGGCGATAGAGCGCCGCGCTGGCGGCGCGCGCGACCGATGCCAGCGAGAGCACGTCGAGCGCCGCGTTGGTGCTCACGACGCAGAGCGTGGTATTCTGCCCGGCGAGCGCGTCGAAGCTCGAGGGACCCTCGCCCCCGCGCGCCATGATCGCCGCGCCATCGAGCCACCGGCCGTCGCTCGACCGCGCGCCGGCCACCACCGCGCCCTGCGCATCGCGCACGTCGCCGAGCGCGTTCACCACCGCGAGCGCGCGCACGATGAGCCGGCCGGCCTCCGCGCCGCCACAGCCCACGCCGCCCTTCATGGCGGACGCGGGGCCGGCGAACTTGCCCACCGTCGCACCGGTGCCCGCTCCCACCGAGCCTTCCACGACGCGGCCCAGCGTCGCCTCCTCGCAGGCCCGCCAGGCCATCTCCGCCGTGGGACGCGCATCGAAGCGTCCCAGGGGGAGGAGGTCGAACAGCACCGCGGCCGGCACGATGGGCACCACGCCGGCACCCACGTCGAAGCCGCGGCCGCGCTCCTCCATCCAGCGCATCACCCCCGCGGCCGCATCCAGGCCGTAGGCCGAGCCGCCCGCCAGCAGGATGGCGTCCACCCGTCCCACGAGATGGCCGGGCTCCAGCAGCGCGAGCTCCCGCGTGCCCGTGGCGCGGCCCACCACGCTCGCCGCGGCCCGCACCGGCCCGTCGGCGCCGCGCAGCACGGTGCAGCCCGTGGCGCCGTCCACGTCGGTGGCGTGTCCCACGGCAAGGCCGCACGCCCCGAACGACACGCTCATCGGCACGGCATCACTCCGTGAGCCACTTCACCGGCGCGTCGGTCTTCTCCACGCATTCGCGACAGAGGTCCACCCCGCGCATGTTGCAGATCACGCAGATGAAGCGCCCGCACTTCACGCACGGATAGCCCTCCGACGCGCGCTCCTCCTTGCCGCAGGCGCGACAGAGCATCGCGTCGCGCTCCTGGAGGGGACTCATCGGGCCTCCTGCCGCACCAGGCCGGGCCCGGGCCGCTCGCCCAGCTCGTATTCGCGGATCTTCTTGATGAGGGTTGCGCGCGAGATGCCGAGCTCGCGCGCGGCGCGCGTGCGGTTCTCGCCATGCGCGCGCAGGGTCCGCTCGATGTGCGCCTTCTCCACCTCGGCCAGCGAGCGCGACACGTGCGGCAGCGACGCGTCGTCACCGATGCCGCGCACCTCGGCCGCGAGGTGCGTGACGTGCACGAGCTCCTCGCCGCGCGCGAGCAGCAGGGCGCGCTCCAGCACGTTGCGCAGCTCGCGCACGTTGCCCGGCCAGGGGTAATGCCCGATCACCTCCAGGGCCTCGTCGGTCACGCCGTATGGCGCGTTGTGCAGCCCCTGCCGCAGCTCGGTGACGAGTGCCGCGACCGTCTCACGCAGGTCCTCGGGCGAGCGCGCGCGCAGCGGCGGCAGGTGCAGCGGCATCACGCCGAGACGGTAGTAGAGGTCCTCGCGGAACCGCCCTTCGGTCACCTCGGTGGCGAGGTCGCGTACCGTGGCCGCGATGAGCCGCACGTCCACCGGCACCTCGCGCGTGCCGCCGGTGCGCCGCACCCGCCGCGCCTCCAGGGCGCGCAGCAGCGTCGGCTGGAGCGACGCCGGCAGGTCGGCCACCTCGTCCAGGAAGAGCGTCCCCCCATCGGAGGCCTCGAACAGCCCCGGCAGCGGCCCCTCGCTGGGGCGCTCGATGCCGAAGAGCTCCACGTCGAGCGCCTCCACGGGCCGGAGTCCGCAGCTCACCTCGTAGAACGGACGCGCGCCACGGGCGCTCAGCGCGTGGATGGCGCGGGCGACGCGGCCCTTGCCCACGCCGGTCTCCCCCACGAGCAGCGCGACGGTGCGCTCGCTGCGGGCCAGCATCTCGATCTGCTGCGCCAGCTCGCGCATCGGCGCCGACGGGCCGAGCAGCATCTGCGTGGCGGCGTGCCCGCTGCGGGCGCCGGCGGCCTGCGTGAGCTCGCGCAGCTGGGCCTTCTCCAGCGCGCGGTCCACCACGGCGCCCAGGTGCGCCAGCTCCACCGGCTTCGTCAGGAACCCTTCAGCCCCGCCCTCCATGGCCTGCACGGCCAGGGGGATGTCGCCGTGCCCGGTGATCATGATGACCACGGGGCGCTGCTCCCGCGTGCGCTCCAGCACCTCGAACCCCGAGATGTCGGGAAGGTACAGGTCCAGCAGCACCACCGCCGGCCGTTCGGCCTGCACCAGGCGCACCGCCTCCTCGCCCAGGCCCGCGCGCAGCACGTCGTGGCCGGACCGTTCGAAGTACCGGGCCAGTGCGGAGATGATGTCCGGTTCGTCGTCGACGATGAGGATCTTCGCCATCAGTGCGTGGCCGCGGCGCCTGCCGCTGCGAGAGGATTCACCCAGGAACGCCGGGCAGCGCGGATCGGGGAGATGCCGGCTGGCGCGGGACGTCGCTCGCCCGCACCCCCGTATTCTACTCGCTCGCGGGACATCGCGCGCCTCCGTCAGCCAACTCCCGCCGAGGGCAAGTGCCGCCGCTCACCGCGGCACCAGCAGCCGGGCCGCGAGGGGCTCCACGGTCACGTCGGCGGTGCTCGTGCCGAGCAGCTCGCCGTCGGCCTGGAGGGGAAGCTCCGGCACCGTCTCGATGTGGAAGCGCGTGCCGCGGCGGTAGACCATCGCCGGATCGGGGCGGAAGTCGCGGCGGGTCACCCTCCACATGATGCGCAGCGCGTCACGGAGGTGCCGGGGGGCGAAGATGCAGCAGTCCAGCACCCCGTCGTCGCACGCGATCCCGGGCCCGAAGGCGATGCGGTCTTCCAGGATGGCCCCGAAGTTCGCGAAGAGCACGGCGGCCACGCGCCGCTCGATGACCTCGCCGTCAACGGTCACGCGCGCGATGAAGAAGCGCTTCAGCACCACCGAGCGCAGTGCGGCACGCGTCGCGATCAGGGTGTAGGCGAGCACGCCCAGCCGCCGCTTCATCCAGCGCGGCGTCTCGGCCACCATGGCGGCGTCGATGCCCACGCCGGCCGCGACCGCGAAGCGGTGGCCGTGCACCACCCCCAGATCGATCTGCCTGCTGCCGCCGTCCAGCAGGCCCTTCACCGCGCGTTCCACGTTGCGCGGAATGCCGAGCGCGCGGGCCAGGAGGTTGCCGGTGCCGCCGGGCAGCACGCCGATGGGAATGTCGGTGTAGGCGAGCGCCCCGGCCACCTCCATCGCGGTGCCGTCCCCGCCCAGCGAGAACACGAGGTCGTAGTCGCGTCCGCGCGCGTGCGCGATCTCGGCGGCGTGGCCCGGGCGCTCCGTGACGGCCACGTCGAGCGCGACGCCCGCCTCCGCGAAGGCCCGGCGCGCCGCGGCGAGCATGGTGCCGCCGCGGCGCGACGCGGGGTTCGCGATGAGGAGGGCGCGGCGCGTGGTCAGAACACCCAGGAGCGGAAGATCGAGAAGCCGATCTGCGGGGGCGTGTCGTTGAAGCTCCGCAGCACGCCCGCGCTGTAGCCGCACCGGATGGCCGTGGTGGCCGGCTCGGCACCGAGGCGGAGCGCGAGCTGGTCGCGCGGCTGCGCCGTGGGGAAGCGGTACTCCAGCTTGCCCTCCAGCGCCTCGCTGAAGCTGCGCAGCCCGTTCTGCGTGGACTGGTCCCCGATGCCCGGCAGGCCGCACAGCCCCGCGCTCACGCTCAGGAACAGCCGGCTGCTGAGCTGCTTCTCGGCGCCGATGCGCGTGCTGGAGAGGAAGTTCCGGAACTGCGAGCCGATCGCGCTCTGGCTCGCGTCGCCCGGCGCGCCGGAGGCGTCGCTGGAGCCGGACTGGATCTGCAGCAGGTCCACGAAGCCGCCGAACTGGTCGCGCAGCTTCGCGCTGCCCAGCGCGCCGAGCGTGGGCAGCAGGATGTCGATGGCCTGGCGCCCCGGGTCGCTGGCCGCGAGCTCCACGCTCGGCTTGCCCGTCACCAGGTAGCTCACGAGGTCCGAGGGCGAGAGGGTCGGGTCGTCGCTGGTGAGCGAGAGCGCCGGCTGCGGGTAGAAGTTGCCCGAGATGCGCGCGAGCACGGTGATGTCGGCGCGCTGCGACTGCTTCACGCGGTACGCCGCCGTCACGTCGATGGCGGGGTTGAAGTCGGGCGTGCCGAAGAAGGTGATGCGCCCGCTCTGCACCTGGAACTCGCGCTGCACCGGGGTGAGGTCCAGCAGGTAGGTGCCGCGGTCGGCGCTCAGCGCGCCCGTGAGTGCCAGCACGTACGGCGCGCTGTCGCCCAGCACCCGCGCGCTTTCGCGCGCGTCGCGCGTGCGGGTCACGCTGAGCGAGCCGCCCAGCTTGATGTTCGCCTCCCGCGAGCGCACCCACACGTCGTCGCCCACGCGCACGGACACGCCGTCCAGGCGCAGGTGCTCCACGAGCTGCCCGGGCGCCTTGGGCATGAGCGAGCGCGTGCGCACGTCGGTGGTGTCGAAGAACATCGCGAAGTCGTCGGCGGTGAGGTCGACGAGCTTCTTCTGCAGCAGCTCGGGGATGTAGATGGTGCCCCGGTCCACGGCGATGGCCCCGCTCAGCGACGCGTCGGTCAGCGACCCCACGAGCCGCAGGCCGTCCGCGCCGGTGGAGACGTCGAGCCGCGCGAGGTTCCGCTTGTCCACCGCACGGAGCCCGCGCGCGTCCAGCCGCAGGTCGAGGTGCGGGTTCGCGAGGTCGCGGAAGACGAGCGCGCCGCGCAGCTGGCCCGTGCCCCGGTTCGCCGGCGTCGCCCAGCTGAGGGAGTCGATGGAGAGCGAATCGCGCGCGGCGTCCACCGTGATGCGGCCGTCCACCGCCGCCAGGCGGATGCCCGCGCCCGGCACCTCGAAGCCGCCGCCCTGCACGGCGATGGTGCCGCCGACGTGCGGCTGCTTCGGCCGGCCGGAGATCGCGAGGTCCAGCGACAGCCGGCCCGTGGCGTTCTTCACCTGCTCGGAGAGCGCCTGCACCAGCGCGAGGTCCACGCTGTCGGCGCGGATGCGGCCGTGCAGCGCCTCGCCGGTCTCGCGCGCCCCGAAGAGCGTGAGCGCCACCGGATAGTCCACGCTCGCGTCGAGCACGGCGCGTCCCCCGCGCAGCAGGGTGGCCGCCAGCTGCGCGCGCTCGCGCCCATACCCCGCCGTGAACGACAGCGCCTCGCTGGTGAACGCGCCCACCGTCACGTCGCGCGCGCGCGCCGTCGCCGTCACCACCGGCGCCGCCTTGGTGCCCGCGACGTCCAGCTCCACGTCGAGCCGCCCGGTGGTCTTCGTGGACAGCTGCGCCAGGCGCGACAGGTCCGCGAGCGGCAGGGAGTCCGCGCGGAAGTGGATGTGCGCGGGCGCGGCGGCGGGCACGCGCACGCTCCCGGTGATCCGCGCGCCGGTGGCGTCCGCGAGCACCACGGTGTCCGCGTACAGGCCGGCCGGGCTCTGCGTCACGCGGACCGGCTGGC
>JAQBPZ010000302.1 GCA_028287225.1 Gemmatimonadota bacterium | reverse complement strand
GCGTCCTCCGCGGTGACAGCTCTACAACAGCATTTAACCGCGGAGGACGCGGAGGACGCGGAGGACTGCTCAGAGCCGTCGCGCAACGGGGCTCCCTCCGTCTTTGCCTCACCCGACATCGCTCGCTTGGTCAGACATCGCGGGAGAGCCGGCCACCGAGAGATTGGAGGGTGCGGGGCGGAGATCTCGGCCCCGCACCCTCCATCAGTTGCGGTGGCCGGCCCTCGTACCATCTCGACGCGTAAAGGAGCGGTGCCCGCTCGTCGCACGAGGGCATGGAGGGCCATTTCGGACGGTGGCGACACCTCGCATCAATCCGATTGGATGCGTGAGCAGTCCCAGTCAGTTGACCCTCCAGCCCCGCTCACCGAGGGCCAGCGCGCCACGACGACGGAATCCGCCGTTGAACGGACAAGCCGACCGGCGCAACACCGCGCGAGGCTACGCGAGCGCCTTGCGCGCCAGGAAGCTGTTCGGGTCGTTCTCGTCCACGGTCACGTCCCATCCGCGGTAGCGGCGACGCAGCTCCTCGAGCGAGACCGGGGTGCGCTTGCCCGCCGCGATGGTCTGGACCAGGTGCACGCCGCCGTCCGCGGTGGCGCTCTGCAGCACCTGGATCACGCGCGCCCGCTCGGTCGTGGTCAGTCCCGCGAAGGCGGCGGGGGTGTAGATCACCGCGGACAGCGGTGCGTCGGGGGTCCACGAGTCCAGCGCCGCCGCGCTCGCATGCACCCGCTCGCCCAGTCCGGCCTGCTCGGCCGCGTCGAGCACCCGTTGCACCGCGTCGGGCTCCGAGAGCGTGGTCACGTCGCAGCCGTTCGCCGCCAGGTACAGCGCCGGCGTCTGCATCTCGTCGCCGGCCAGCAGCACGCGTCCTTCGGGTGCGGAGCTCTGCACGGCGCGCACGACGATGTCGTCGGGGCTCAGCCCCCAGTGCTCGGGGCGGCGCAGCTCGGCGAGGAGCTTGACCCGGTTGCGGCGCCAGGTGTTGTAGGCGGGCAGCCGCAGCCGCTTGAAGATGATCTTGTCCACCTCGTCCACCAGCAGCAGCTCGGTCAGCGCGAACTGCTGCTGCGCGGCCAGCGCGCGCACGGCCTCGTCCCCGATGCTGAGGAGGACGCTTCGCGGAACCGATTCCTTGTAGTTCTCGATCTCGCGCTCGAGGTACAGTTCGTACTCGTGCTTGAGCGATCGAGATGGCCGCTGCGCCATGCGCCTGACTGGTGGGGGACGGCGTAAGGTAGGTTGCGCATGATTCAGCGCAAGAGCGACAGCACGGCGGTCGGCAGCCGGGCAGTCATATGGCTCGACGATCCTTGCCATCGGTGGCCAACGGGTTGAGGAGCTGGCCAGCTGTGCGACCGCCCTCTCATGCCGGTTCCACGTGCACCACGGCTTCCACCGTGCCGAGCTCGCGGCTGATCGCGCGCTCCACCTCGTCGGTGAAGTCGTGCGCGGCCGACACGCTCGTCGCGCCGTCCACGAGGATCGTGACTTCGGCGAAGAAGTGGCCCGACGCCGTGCGTCGCGAGCGCGCGGAGCGCACGCCCACCACGCCGGGAATCGTGCAGACGATGGCGGAGAGGCGGTCCGCCTCCACGGCGCGCGCGTCGACGAGGATCGGGATGGAGTCGCGGAGGATCTGGTAGCCGCTCCACGCGATGATCATCGCCACCACGATCCCGAGCATGGCGTCCGCGCGCACGAATCCCTGGTGCGAGAGGGCCAGCGAGACGATCGCCAGCGCGGTCACGAGGATGTCGCTCGCGGTGTGCGCCGCATCCGCCAGCAGCAGGCCGCTGCCGAGGGCCCGGCCGCGCCGCCGCTCGTAGAGCACCACGAATCCGTTGACCGCCAGGGAGGCGACGAGCATTCCACCGTCGGCCCAGCTCGCGGACGGTGCCGAGTGGTGGCCGGTGAGCTCGCTGATGCTCTGGCGCAGCAGCTCGAAGCAGGTGATCGCCAGGAACGCGACGATTCCGAGGGTGCCGAGCGTCTCGAACTTCTCGTGGCCGTACGGGTGGTCGTCGTCCGGCGCCCGCGCCGCGATGGACACCGCGAGGATCGCGACGCCGTTGCTCAGCATGTCGAGCGTCGATTCCAGCGCGGCGCCGAGCACCGTGAGGGCGCCGGTGCGTGCGCCCACGCCGATCTTGAGCCCCGCCGAGATCGCGTTGAGCAGCAGCACCACCATCAGGGCCACCTTCACCCCCGCCGCGCGAGCCTCCGGCGTCCTCGGGGTTGCGGCGTCGGATTGAAGGGGCCCTGACATCGACGCATCTTGCGTCCGTCGCACGAGCGCTGTCAACGCCATCACCAGGAACGTCGATGCCCGAGTTGCCCGAGGTCGAAGCCGCGATGGAGACGCTGCGCCGGCGCGCGAAGGGGCGCACCATCGCGCGCGTGGAGCTGCTGCATCCGGCGCTCCGGCGGCGCGTGTCGCCCGCGCAGTTGCGCGCGCTCGCCGGGGCCCGCATCGACCGCGTGGAGCGGCGGGGCAAGCATCAGCTCCTGCACCTGGACGATGGGCGCATCCTCCACGTGCACTTCCGGATGAACGGCGACTGGGCCCACGGCCGGCAGGGGACGGAGCTGCCGCGCTTCGCTCGCGCGGTGGTCGACTTCGACGACGACACGCGCCTCATCCTCGTGGACTCGCGCATGCTCGGCACGCTCGACGTGCATCCGGCGGGCGTCGATCTCGCCCTTGGCCTCGGGCCCGACGCCGCCGACGCCGGGTGGACCGCCGAGCAGTTCGGGCGCGCGCTCGCGCCGAAGCGGGGGCCGATCAAGCCCGTGCTCCTCGACCAGCGCGTGGTCGCGGGGCTCGGCAACATCTACGCGGCGGAGTCGCTGTGGCGCGCCCGGATCAATCCCTTCACCGCGGCGAACGCGCTGGTGCCGGCGCAGGTCGCGACGCTGCGCCGGGCCATCGCCACGGTGATCCGTCGCGCCACCGGCTCCCGCTACACCGACGAGGACGCGGCGTCGCTCGACGTGTACGATCGCGAGGGGCTGCCCTGCCGTCGCTGCGGCACGGCGATCGAGCGCGTGATGCAGGCGCAGCGCAGCACCTTCTTCTGTCCCTCCTGCCAGCCGCACGGCGGCGTCGCTGCCGCGAAGAAAGCGGTGAAGAAAGTCGCGAAGAAAGCTGCGAAGAAAGCCGCGAAGGCAGTCAGGAAGCAGATCCCGAAGGCCGTCGCGAAGAAGGTCGCGACGAAGCGGCGCTGAGCGCCATAGCAACGGCCGCTCGGGACGCATCAAGGCGACGCCACGCGTGGGACGGTCAGAGTCGTTCCGAACCTGACGCCACGCGTGGCGTCCCGAGCGGACAACCGTGGTGCGACTCGTGGAGCGGTCCCTAGTCCAGCGCCTCGAGCAGCGCGCCCTTGATGTAGCCCGTCTCGGGCACCGTGAGGAGCTCCGGATGGTCGAGCGGCTGGCCGCGGATCTCGCGCAGCACGATGCGCCGTCCGCTGTCGGCCGCGGCGCTCTCCAGCATCTGGAGGAAGAGCGGCTTCGTCATGTGGAACGAGCAGCTCGCGGTGAACAGCAGACCGCCGGGCGCCAGGAGCCGCATCGCGCGCAGGTTGATCTCGTTGTAGCCGCGCGTCGCGCCGGGCAGGGCGGGGCGGGTCTTCGCGAAGGCCGGCGGGTCCAGCACGATGGTGTCGAAGCGCGCGCGCTCGCGCTCGCGGGCCTTCAGGTACTCGAAGGCGTTCGCCTCGATGAACGTCCCGTTCGTGAAGCCGTTGCGCCGGAAGTTCTCCTCCGCACGGGTGAGGGCATGGGCCGACGCGTCCAGCGCGGTCACGGCGGTCGCGCCGCGCGCGAGGTGGAGCGCGAACGATCCGTGGTAGCTGAAGCAGTCCAGGGCGGTGCCGCGCGCGATGCGGCCCACGAGCGCCCGGTTCTCGCGCTGGTCCAGGAAGGCGCCGGTCTTCTGTCCCTTCCATGGAGCGGCGAGGTAGCGGACGCCATGCTCCTCCACCTCGATCTCGTCGGGCACCGCGCCGGCGAGCAGCTCCACGTCGGTGCCGAGCCCTTCCTTGACGCGCAGGGATACGTCATTCCGGGCGAGGATCCCCTCCGGCGCCATGATGTCCTGGAGCGCGTCCACGATCTCGGCGCGGAAGCGCTCGAGCCCGGCACTCATGAGCTGGACGACGAGCCAGCGGTCGTAGCAGTCGACGACGAGCGACGGAAGGAGGTCCCCCTCTCCGTGCACGAGCCGATACGCGTTCGCGACGCTGCCGAGCTCGGCTCTACGGGCGACGGCGCGGGTCAGCCGGCCGTGCCACCAGGCGCGGTCGATGGTGGCGTCCGGATCGCGGTCGAGCAGGCGGAGCGAGATCTCGGACTTGGGGCTCCAGAGGGCGACGCCGAGCGGCTTGCCGCGCTGGTCGCTGACGCGGACCGCACCCGCTGGGGCGTCGGGGCGAGCGACGACGTCGCTGCGATAGATCCAGGGATGGCCCTGCTGCCAGCGGTGGGCGCCCTTGGTGGAGACGGTGGCGTGGTGCATTGGGGAAAATAACCTCTCCGGCGCGTCAGGCACCCGTTCGCGAGTTGCCTGATCCTGTTCGACCCTGGATTCCGTCGGCGTGGCGGTCTGGCCCTCGGCGAGCCGGGCTGGAGGGTCAACTGACTGGGACTGCTCACGCATCCAACGGATTGATGCGAAGTCTCGCCACCGTCCGAAATGGCCCGCCACGCCCTCGTGCGACGAGCGGGCGCCGCTCCTTTACTCGCGACCATGGTACGAGAGCCGGCCACCGCAACTGATGGATGCTGCGGGGCCGAGATCCCGGCTCCGCACCCCCCACACTCACGGTGGCCGGCTCTCCCGCGATCTCGGCGAGATAAGGGATGTCCGGTGAGTAAAGGATGGGGAGGAAGCCCGTTGCGCGATGGCCCTGAGCAGGACAGCCGACCGGGGCCAGGATGATCAGCGCCGGCTCTGGGATGATGTCCGGTGAGGAAAGGATGGATGCCCGCATGGTCGACTGGCCTGGCGTACCATTTGGCGGGCCACTCGTCGTGCGACGGATCCGTTGGATGCGTGAGCAGTCCCAGTCAGTTGACCTTCAGCCCCGCTCGCCTTGGACCAGACCGCCACGACGATGGAATCCAGACGGTCGAGCGCGGAAGCTGCCGGATGCTCGGCGGTACGTGCAGTCCCGCGTGGCGAGACGACGTGGGCGGAGAGGGAGAGCGGAGAGTACAAAAGGAGTGCCCGCCCCCCTTGAAGTCGCGGCGCGAAATGGGTAGTATTCGGACCCGCTGAGAACGAGCTTTGGTTCGGTGTCGGCGGGGCGAAAACCGGGCTGGACGCGGCACTTGCGAGTGCGGGACGGTCCGAGTACAATGCAAGGCTCTACCGCGAGAGCATCGTGATCGCGGTGACGCTATTTGAAAAGTGAAAGACAGAGGATGGGTCGTCGACCTTAGGTCTTTTGGTCGGCGGCATATTCGTGGGAAATGGAATCTTTACCGAGTTTGCCGAACGCGGTGGCGCAAGCCACAGTGAGATCGACAAAAGCGGTATAGGTAGATTGCGATAGAAGCGCGCGTATTTCAGCTTGAACAGTTTTGTAGTCAAGCGAAAGAAGGCATGTGGGGGATGCCTGGGCACACAGAGGCGATGAAGGCCGTGGTAAGCTGCGAGAAGCTCCGGGGAGTGGCACACACGCGGTGATCCGGAGAGGGCCGAATGGGGCAACCCGGCGGGTGTTACAGCCCGTCATCACTGGCAACAGTGAAGCGAACCCAGGGAACTGAAACATCTCAGTACCTGGAGGAAGAGAAATCAACCGAGATGTCCGGAGTAGCGGCGAGCGAAACGGATCCAAGCCCAAACCGGTGTCTTTATGGCATCGGGGTTGTA
>JAQBPZ010000298.1 GCA_028287225.1 Gemmatimonadota bacterium | reverse complement strand
GCGAACGCCGAGCGCGCGCTGCGCACGTACGGGGGCAGCAGCTCGCACCACCGGCAGGTCGAGGCGGCACGCCGCACGTCGGCCGGATGCCCGCACCGTGCGCACCGCGGCCGCGGCAGCTCCTGCGCGGCCAGCCAGCACCGCCCGCACACGAGCTCCGGCTCCTGGGCCGGCAGCAGCGCGGTGCACACCACGCAGACCCGCGGCAGCAGGAGGTCCGCGAGCGCGGTGACGGTGGAGCGCGCCCTCACCCGAACGCGCGTCAGGGCATCGCGGCCCACATCGCGTTCCGGTCGGGGGGCCGGCCGAACCAGCGCTCGAAGGCCAGGGCGCCCTGCTCAACCAGCATTCCCCGGCCGTCGGCCGACCAGTGGCCCGCGTCGCGCGCGGCCCGCACCCATGCCGTCTCCGAGGGATGGATGACGAGGTCGAACACCGCCGCGCGCGCCGGGAGCATCTCGAGCGGCACGGGGAACGGGTCGTCGTCGCGGGTGCCCGCGGGCGTCGCGTTGACGACGAGCGTCGCGCCCCGGACCGCCTCCTCGATCGTGGCGGCGACGGTGGCGAAGGGCGCGAACCGGTCGGCGAGCTGGCGGGCGCGGGGCATGTGCCGATTGTACACGCGCGCCGTGGCGCCGCCCCATCCTTCCACCGCGGCCAGCACCCCCGCGGCTGCCCCCCCCGCCCCGATCACCGCCACCGTGGCACCGGCGGTCGCGCCCCTGAGCAGCGCCTGCGCCACCATGTCGGCGCCACCCACGTCGGTGTTGTCCCCCACGAGGTCGCCGTCCTCGTGCCAGAACACGTTCACCGCACCGCAGCGGCTCGCCAGCGGGGTCAGGCGCGCGCAGCGTGCCGCGACCGCCTCCTTGTGCGGGATGGTGACGTTGCCGGCGCCGTTCTCCGCGCGGAGCGTCTCCAGCATCGCCTCCAGCGATGCGGCATCGACGTTCACGGCCTCGTAGACCAGCGGGATGCCGGCGGCGCGCAGCGCGGCGTTCTGGAAGCGCGGCGAGAGCGACCGTCCTTCCACCGCGCCGCCGAGCAGGACGAGGCGCCCGGGACGCGCTGGGCGAGCGAGTGGGTCAGCCATCATCGAAGCTACCGCCTGGCCGCGGCATCGACATCGGCGATTGCCTGTTGGCGCCTCTTGGCGTACGCGAGTTCCCCCGAATGCTGCGCATCGGCGAATTGCCGCGACTGCCTTGCCGAGGATCGTGGCAATTCGCGCATGCGAAGCATTCGGGGGAACTCGCGTAGAAGCATTCGGGGGAACTCGCGTTGAAGCATTCAGGGGAACTGGCGTGGAGGAAAAGCGGACCGCCGCAGGGTGGTGGCACGCCGCGGCAGGGCGGCTATCCGGCGTCCGGTCCCGAGCGCTCGCCGCGATGCATCCCCGGCAGCGCGAGGCGATCGAACACGCGCCGGATCTCGGTCTCCAGCTCGTCCGCGGTGGCGCGGTAGACCATGAGGTCCGCGCCCACCGGGTCGCTCACCGCGCGGCCCGTGGCGCCGCGGGCCGGGTACGCGGTGAGGAGGTATGCCTTGCCGGCGCCGCCGAGTGCCTCGACGCGCTCCAGGTGGTGCGCGCCCATCGCGAGGATCAGGTCGGATCCCTGCACCAGCGCGCGCGTCAGCTGCTGCGAGCGGTGGCTGCCGAGGTCCATGTTCCGCTCCATCGCCACGAGCAGCGCCCCGTCGGAGGCGGGCGCGCCGTCCCATGCGCTGGTGCCGGCGCTGGCCACGTCCACGTCCGGCATGCCGCGCTCGATCGCGATCTTGCGCGCGATGGCTTCGGCCATTGGGGAGCGGCAGGTGTTGCCGGTGCAGACGAAGAGCATCTTCATGGGACGGTCGTGATGGGTCAGGCGTCGCCGATGAGCCGCGGGGCGATCTCGCGCAGCTTCGCCGATGCGATGGCGCCGGGCCGGATGACACGCGGTGCGCGCCCCGTGCAGTCCACCACCGTGCTCGGTGGCGACGGCTGGAGCATGCCGCCGTCCAGCACCTGGAGCGAACCCTGCGCCAGCGCATCCGCCCACTGCTCGCGAATCTCGCGCGCCGTCGTCGCGGGGGGCACGCCGGGGCGGTTCGCGCTCGTGGAGGTGATGGCGTCGCCGTGCGCCAGGATGAGGCGCTGGAGCGCCTGGTGCGACGTCCAGCGCACGCCGACGCCACCCTCGGGGCCGCGCAGCGCGTCGGGGACGCGCTTCTCGCCGCCGGGCAGCACGAGCGTGAGCGGACCCGGCCAGAAGCGCGCCGCCAGGTTGCTCGCGAAGCTCGGCAGCTTGAGGTCCAGCTTCGTCAGCATCTCGCTGCCGGCGATCAGCAGGAGGAACGGCTTGCCCTTCGGCCGCCCCTTCAGGCGGATCAGCGCGTCCACCGAGTCGCGGTCGATCCCGCCGCCGAAGCCGTAGACGGTCTCCGTGGGATACGCGAGCACCCGGCGCTGCTCCATCTGCTCCAGCGCGGGGCGGATGGCGGCGGCGATCTCCGCCGGCGACCAGAAGGGAATGCCCAGCACCGCGCTCGTCATTCGGCCATCGCGAACAGCGCCTCGGCACGGGCGAAGTCGCCCTCCTCGGTGACCTTGAGGGCACGCTCCGCGCCTCGCACCACCTGCACCGGCACGCCGAGCTGCTCGCAGAGCGCGGCGTCGTCGGTGGCGACGATGCGCTCGTGCTTCGCGCGGCGATACGCGTCCACCAGCATCCGCCGAGGGAAGCCCTGCGGGGTCTGGGCGCGCCAGAGTCCGTCGCGGCTGACCGTGCGCACGATCCGCCCGTCGGCGCCGACCTGCTTCAGCGTGTCGACGACCGGCAGCGCCGCCACGGTCCCGATGCCGCTGCGCGCGCCCTCCACGACGCGGTCGATCGTGGCCGCGTCGACGAGGGGCCGCGCGGCGTCGTGCACGAGCACGAACTCCGCCTCGTCCGGCAGGTCGTCCAGCCCGTTGGCGACGCTCTCGCTCCGGGTGCGCCCTCCGATGGACACGAGCAGCCGGTCGACGTCGCACTGGAAGAGCCAGGGGGGCGGATCGCCGGCGTATCGCTGCGGCAGCACGCAGACCACCATGCCCACGTCGGGGCGCGCCATGAAGGTCTGCACGCTGTGCAGCAGCATCGGCTTGCCGGCGATCCACCGGAACTGCTTCAGCTCGTCCCCGCCCACGCGGCTGCCGCTGCCGCCGGCGACGATCACGACGCCGACGTCCCGGAGCGGCGGCGTGAACGGGTCTGCCCCTTCGCCCGCGGCGTCCCGGGACTCGCGCGCGCTCATGACGAAAACACCCGATCGAAGAGGTCGGCGATGGTGCGCACGCCGACGGCGCGGATCCCCTTCGGCACGCGCTTGGGCACGCCGCGCTCGGCCATGTACGCCGTGGTCATCCCCATGTTGGCCGCCTCGGCGAGCCGTCGCTCGGCCTGCGACACCGGCCGGATCTCGCCGCCCAGCCCCACCTCGCCCACGAAGACCGCCTCGTGCGGCAGCGGACGGTCGTAGACGCTGGACGCCAGCGCGGCCGCGACGGCCAGGTCGCCGGCCGGCTCCTGGAGGCGCACGCCGCCCACGATGTTGAGAAACACGTCCAGCTGCCCGAAGGAGAGCCCCGCGCGCTTGTCCAGCACCGCGAGGAGGAGCGCGAGGCGCCGACCGTCGTAGCCCGTGGCCACCCGCTGCGGCGTGCCGAAGCCGGCCTTCGCGGCGAGTCCCTGGACCTCGATCAGGATCGGGCGCGTGCCCTCCATCAGCGCGGTGACCGCGCTGCCCGACGCGGTCATCGTGCGGTCGCCCAGGAAGAGCTCGGAGGGGTTGGCGATCGGGACCAGCCCGTCCTCCGCCATGCGGAAGACGCCGATCTCGTCCACCGAGCCGAAGCGATTCTTCGTCGCCCGGAGCACGCGGTGGTCCAGGGAGTTCTCCCCCTCGAAGTACAGCACGGTGTCCACGATGTGCTCCAGCGTCTTGGGGCCGGCGATGCCGCCGCCCTTGGTGACGTGGCCCACGACGAACACCGCGGTGCCGCTCTCCTTGGCGAAGCGCATCAGACGCGCGGCGCACTCGCGCACCTGCCCCACGTTGCCCGGCGCGCCTTCCAGATCGGACGTGTACACGGTCTGGATGGAATCCACCACGAGCACGGCGGGGGCGGCGGCGGCCGCGGTGGTCAGCACCGTCTCCAGGTTGGTCTCGCTGAGCAGGGTGACGTCGCCGGTGGCGTCGTGCGCCAGCCGGTCGGCGCGGAGCTTCACCTGGAGCGCGCTCTCCTCGCC